>JADGPX010000144.1 GCA_017882215.1 Chitinophagaceae bacterium
TTTTTTAATAAGCAGTATTGATTCTTCCCTGGTAAACGAAGTATGGCAACCTGTTTGGGGAGAAGTGAAAATAATAAAAAATAATTACAGGCAATACATCATTCACCTTACTGAAAAAACTGATCTGCAAAGAAAACTGAATATCATTTTCAGAGTGTTTGATGATGGTATAGGTTTCCGTTACGAATTTCCTTCACAAAAAAACTTAACTGCATTTGTTATTACTGATGAATTAACAGAGTTTCAGTTAACAGGTGATCACAAAGCTTTTTGGATACCGGGTGATTATGACAGTAATGAATTTCAACCCGTAACTTCTTCGCTTAGTGATATAGATGCATCGAATGGTAAGGAGGTAAATGAGATAGCTTTTAAAACATCTGTTAATGCTAACACGGTGCAAACACCTTTAATGATGAAAGCCAATGACGGACTTTATATAAATATTCATGAGGCAGCACTGGTAGATTATCCTGCAATGAATCTTACCTTAAATAAAAATAATTTTTCTCTAACCAGTACACTTGTGCCTGATGCATTTGGCAACAAAGCATATTTGCTGGCTCCTGCAAAAACTCCCTGGCGAACTATTATTGTAAGTGATAAGGCAACTGATATTCTCTCATCAAAATTGATCCTGAATTTAAATGAGCCTTCAAAAATTAAAAATACTTCATGGATAAAGCCAATGAAGTTTGTAGGTGTATGGTGGGAGATGCATATAGGCAAATCTACCTGGGACTATGCAGGTACTCAGGATGCAGGTAATAACAAAAACTTAAAGCCCAGCGGACGGCATGGAGCTACCACAGCCAATGTAAAACGTTACATTGATTTTGCCGCAAAAAATAAAATTGATGGCGTATTAGTTGAAGGTTGGAATACCGGGTGGGAAGACTGGTTTGGTAAATGGAAAGAAAATGTTTTTGATTTTATTACACCTTATCCTGATTTTGATGTAAGAGAAATACAACGATATGCAGCATCTAAAAAGGTAAAAATGATAATGCATCATGAAACCAGCGCTGCCGTTACCTCTTACGAAAGGCAGATGGATACTGCGTATCGCTTCATGAAAAAATTTGGATATGACGCTGTTAAAACAGGTTATGTAGGCAGAATTATTCCCCGGGGTGAACATCATGACGGACAATGGATGATCAACCATTATATAAGAGTTGCAGAAAAAACAGCCACCTATAAGATTATGGTTGATATGCATGAGCCCGTTAGGCCAACAGGTTTACAAAGAACATATCCTAACTGGCTTGCCTGCGAAGCTGCAAGAGGAAATGAGTTTAATGCATGGAGCAAAGGAAATAATCCTGATCACGAAACCATTCTTCCTTTTACGAGACTTATGGGTGGCCCCATGGATTATACACCAGGCATTTTTCAAATTAAAATGGATAAATATGATGCTAAGAAAACGGAACAGGTTCATACTACTCTTGCAAAACAATTAGCGCTTTATGTAACCATGTACAGTCCTTTGCAAATGGCTGCTGATCTTCCTGAAAATTATGAGACGCATATGGATGCCTTTCAATTTATAAAAGATGTTGCAGTAGATTGGGACGATACAAAAATTATAGAAGCAGAACCTGGTGATTATATAACAATAGCCCGTAAAGCAAAGGGAAAAAGCGATTGGTTTGTTGGCAGCATTACTGATGAGAATAGCAGGGAGATAAATATCAATTTATATTTTCTTGATAAAGGCAAAAAATATATTGCTACAATTTATGCAGATGGCAAAGATGCTGATTGGAAAAATAATCCGATGGTGTATATGATTACTAAGCAAACAGTTGATAGCAAAAGCAGTTTAGCTGTAAAATTAGCGCCGGGAGGAGGTTGTGCAATAAGCCTTATGCAGGTAAAATAAAATGTAAAAATCAATAATCTGTTTGACCATTCCGAAGCTTTACTTTCTTTTTACCGCTATTCTTTTTTTCAAATTCTAATACTTCTTTAGGTTTAACTTTTTTTGTTTTATCATCCGTTATTACAACGTTTGCATCAGGTTCTTTCGGTAAAAAACCACGGTCATATGTTTCACTTTTCATAAGCCTTCCTGTAGCAGGGTCATAAAATTTCCATGCCCCATGTTTCACACTGTATTGCTCTGCTTTTACAATTTTATAATCGATTATTTCATTGTTGCCTGTGCCATATATTGGTATGGTATCGTAAGGTGCATCAGGATTGTAAGCCTTCCAGCCCTCTTCTCTTACCAGATCGCCCATCATCGTAAAATATTGTTGTGACCCATCTTTTCCGCCATATCTATAATTTTCCAGCGCTATTAAATCACCATTAAGATTATACCGTCTCCATACACCTTCTTTTTTACCATCTTTAAAAATGCCTTCTTCTTCATAGCCGGGCTCACCTCTAACTTCACCCACTTTTATTACCCACTTGCCTTGCTTCAGGTCTTTTTTATCAATAGCATTTATTGTATCACGATTGGCTGTAAGTTCAAACGTTTTATATTGTGCAACAGCTTTATAGAAAAAGAATTGCAGCAGCAGAATAATGAATGTCAACTTTTGTATTTTTAGCCGCATATTTTTCATAAAAAAAATTAAGATGATATACCATTTTCTCCGCAGGAGTCCTTTGGACAAATTTACTATAATAAGAAGATTTTTTTTCCTGTTCACGTTAACCTTTGTAACAACTTTAACCTTTTTATTTTCCACAGCACAGATCAAAGCAAGTACCGCAGATGAAAGATTAAACGGTCTTAAAAAAAGAAAATTGTTAGATGAAAGATCTGTTTTAAAAGATATAAAATTCCGCAACATTGGTCCAGGTATTATGAGCGGACGGGTTGTTGATATAGATGCCAATCCTGCTGACCCTACAGAATTTTATGTGGCTTATGCAACAGGTGGTTTATGGTATACAGCCAATAACGGGCAAAGCCTTACGCCAGTTTTTGATAAAGAAGATATAACAGGCATTGGTGATATTGCTGTTAACTGGCAAACAAAAGAAATATGGATAGGCACCGGCGAAGCTAACAGCAGCCGCTCTTCTTATTCAGGTTTGGGTGTTTATAAAAGTACTGATAAAGGTAAAAGCTGGCAGTACCTTGGCTTGCCCGAGAGTCATCATATTGGTAAAATAATTTTACATCCCAATAATAAAAATATTGCATGGGTTGCGGCACTCGGGCATTTGTATTCTCCTAATAAAGACAGAGGCGTTTACAAAACAACTGATGGAGGAAGAACATGGAAACATACTTTGTATGTTGATGAAAATTCAGGTGCTGTTGATATGGATATTAATCCTAAAAATCCGGATGAATTGTATGCAGCAATATGGCACAGGGAAAGAAGATCCTGGAATTTTGTAGAAGGAGGTACCGGTTCAGGAATTTATAAAAGCACAGATGGCGGCAACACATGGAAACTTATAACCCAGGAAGGCAGTGGTTTTCCGCATGATAAAAATGCAGGAAGAATAGGGGTAGCTGTATTTGCTGCTAACCCCCAGGTTATTTATGCAACGTTGGATAACCAAAATCTACGGCCGGATACTGCTAAAAAAGATAATAAAAATTATACACTAAAAGATTTTAAGGATATATCTAAAGAAGATTTCTTAAAACTGGACAGTAAAAAATTAGATACTTTTTTAATTAAGAATAATTTTGATGAAAAATACCGTGATTCTTCTGTAAAAGAATTGATACGATCAGGAAAAGTAAAACCGACAGCAATTTATGATTACCTGTTTGATGCTAACACAGCTTTGTTCGATACACCAATCATCGGATGTGAAGTCTACCGTAGTGATGATGCAGGCGCAACATGGAAAAAAGCTAATACAAAAGGCTTAGATCTCTATAATACTTACGGATATTATTTTGGTAAGATATCAGTTTCAACAACCAATGAAAATAAAATTGTTATCAGCGGATTTCAATTAATGCTAAGTGAAGATGGAGGCAAAACATTTAAAGTAGTTGATAAACCATCCACACATCCTGACTGGCATGGGGTATGGATTAATCCAAACCGTGACAGCAATTGGGTTGCAGGAAATGATGGTGGCTGTAACATTACTTATGATAATGGTAAACATTGGTTTAAAGCAAACACACCTGCTGTTGCGCAGTTTTATGCAATTGATGTTGACAATGCAAAGCCTTACAATGTATATGGAGGCATCCAGGATAATGGTGTTTGGTATGGCCCGTCAAATACAAGAGAATCCGATCAGTGGAATTATGAAGCTCCTAACGCTTGGAAAAATATCGGCGGAGGAGATGGCATGCAGGTTCAGGTAGATACAAGAGATAACAAAACAGTTTATAGCGGCTCCCAGTTTGGTTTTTACAGCAGAAAGAATACAGATTCAATCAGGCGTGGTATGAATGTTCATCCTCAGCCTGATCTTGGTGAGCAGCAATTAAGATACAACTGGCAAACACCAATTTTATTAAGCAGGCACAACCAGGATATTTTATATTTTGGTACAAACCGTTTTTACCGCAGCCTTAACAAAGGTGAAAAAATACAGGTATTGAGCGAAGACTTAACAACCGGTAAAAGAGAAGGAGATGTGCCTTTTGGAACATCAACAACAATAAGTGAATCACCCTTAAAATTTGGATTGCTGTATGTAGGAACAGATGATGGAAATATCCAGATAAGTAAAGATGGCGGATATACATGGGCATTAATAAATAAGAATTTGCCAAAGGGATTATATGTAAGCAGGGTACTGGCTTCACAATTTGCAGAAGGAAGAGTATATGCTACATTAAATGCATACCGTAATGATAACTTCACACCTTATTTATTTGTAAGTGAAAATTATGGAAACACATGGACATCTTTAGGAAGTGATCTGCCCGCTGAACCATTAAATGTAGTGAGAGAAGACCCTAAAAACCAGGATATACTTTATGTAGGAAGTGATAATGGTTTGTACGCATCATTCAACAGGGGTAAAAGTTTTATGACGCTTGGCAATCTTCCAGGAGTTCCCGTACATGATATTGCAATACAAAAAACTGCGAATGAAATTGTAATTGGTACACATGGCAGAGGTATTTACATTGCCTCCATCGATAGTATTCATAAAGTATATAATGCACCGGTTAATAAAACAGTTTCAAAAGATAATTCTACAAAATTAAAGGTATTTGATTGGAAGAAAATGAATGCTGGTGAGCCTGATATTGATTGTCCACCTGCAACTCCAAAAAGAAAGAAAAGCAAATTCTGAACCATGATTTTTGGAGATTTAAAAAGATTAATTAGAAAAAATATGAAATATAAAAACTTCGAAACAATAATCTTTAATCCCTTTAATCCTATAATCTACCTTTTATTGGCGCATCCGCTTGTGCCTTATAACAGAACCTCAACGATTTTAAATTAATACTATACATCATTGCATTCCCGAAATAAAAAATCGATAATTCTAACGCTCAATTTATTGATGTCTTTCGAAGGCAGAAGCGGACGCTCCATTTGAAGGGTAAAACAGAAGGATGATTTAGAAAAATTTACTGCATGGTAAAACCTTCCAAAAACTTAGTGGTGAAATTGCCGCTTATAAAATCTTCGTTTTTCATTAATTGCTGATGAAAAGGAATGGTAGTCTTTACGCCTTCTATCACATACTCACTTAAAGCACGGCTCATTGTATTAATAGCTTCCTCACGGGTTTGTGCAATGGAAATTAATTTGGCTATCATACTATCATAATAAGGCGGGATAACATAGCCGGCGTATGCGTGACTATCAACCCTAACACCATGGCCACCCGGCTGATGAAGTATAGTGATTTTTCCCGGCGATGGACGGAAGTCATTGTATGGATCTTCAGCATTTATCCGGCATTCAATTGCATGCATTTGAGGATAATGATTTTTGCCGGAAATGGTATCTCCCTGTGCAATTTTTATCTGTTCCTTTATAAGATCATAATTAATAACTTCTTCGGTAACGCAATGCTCCACCTGTATCCTTGTATTCATTTCTATGAAATAAAAATTCCTGTGCTTATCCACCAAAAATTCAACCGTACCAATGCTTTCATAATTAATGGCTGATGCTGCTTTAATAGCAGCCTGTCCCATTCTTTCTCTCAGCTCGGGAGTCATAAAGGGAGAAGGTGATTCTTCTACCAATTTTTGGTGACGGCGCTGAATAGTACAATCTCTTTCACTAAGGTGACAAACAGTGCCAAATTGATCGCCTGCAATTTGTATCTCAATATGGCGTGGCTCTTCCACAAGTTTCTCCATATAGATGCCATCATTTTTAAAAGATGCTGCAGCTTCAGTTTTTGCATTATCGAATGATTTTTCAATTTCACTTTCTTCCCAAACTACTCTCATTCCCTTTCCGCCACCACCTGCCGTTGCTTTTAATATAACAGGATAACCAATTTCTTTTGCAAGATTTTTTGCTTCATCAACACTTAATAATAAATCTTTACCTCCCGGAACCACTGGTACACCGGCTTTTATCATGGTTTCCTTTGCGGTTATTTTATCTCCCATTGAGTTTATCATCTCAGGAGTTGGTCCGATAAATTTAATTTGATGGTCTCCACATATCTGTGCAAATTTTGCATTCTCAGCTAAAAAACCATAACCGGGATGAATCGCATCTGCATTAGTAATTTCTGCAGTAGCCATAATGTGAGGAATATTCAGGTAACTATCAACACTGGCGGGTTTGCCAATACATACTGCCTCGTCAGCAAATTTTACATGAAGGCTATCTTTATCTGCAGTGGAATAAACAGCAACTGTTTTAATTCCCATTTCCTTGCAGGTACGTATAACCCGTAAAGCAATTTCTCCCCTGTTGGCAATCAATATTTTTTTAAACATAAATTTCTATCATTGAGTCATTAGGGTCATTGAGTCATTTGCTTTTCCTATTGACTTATGACTATTGACCAATGACTATTTAAGAAGTTTCTACCAAAAATAACGGCTGATCAAATTCCACAGGTGATGCATCTTCTACCAAAACTTTTACAATTCTACCCGTTACTTCACTTTCTATTTCGTTGAATAATTTCATTGCTTCAATTATACAAACTACAGCATCTGGAGTAACCTCGTCTCCCACGTTTACAAATATTGGTTTGCCTGGTCCGGCCTGGCGGTAAAACGTACCGATCATCGGGCTTTTTATGGTAACAAGATTATCAGCTTTAGGAGCCGGTTCTTCCTTTGGCTTTTCATTTTTTGGAGTAGTTGCCGGCGGAAGCTGTTGTGGTGCTTGCTGAAATTGCGGAGCGGCAAAGTGTTGTGTGGCTTCCTTTTTTTGCTTGATGGTGATCTTAAAATCTTTCTCCTCTATACTAATCTCTCCAATATTGGTTTTAGTAATTAGTTTTACTAATTCCTGTATTTTTTTTATATCCATCAGAATTAATTGCGTTAAAAATAAATGGGGGAGCTAAGATAGGGAATCCTTTATCAAATTATCAAATTTAAGAATACTAAAAAATAAAGAAAATAGATGATTTTGATAAAAAATCATGTAAAAATGGTAAATATCGAGCCAAATATTGCGAAAAGCTTATAAAATTAAAACAAGGTTTTTGGATAGTTACTCCTTAACCCGTTCCACATATTCACCTGTTTTTGTAT
>JADGPX010000145.1 GCA_017882215.1 Chitinophagaceae bacterium
TTTGTGCGGCAAAGGAGATTCGAACTCCCACACCCTTTCGGGCGCTACCACCTCAAAGTAGTGCGTCTACCAATTTCGCCATCGCCGCATAAAATTTCAAATTTCAAATTTCAGATTTGAAATAAAAAATATTATTTATTCAGAACTATTCTAAATGTTGTGCCTTTTCCGGGTTCAGAATGTTTTACAATTAAATGCCCTTTATGATACTGTTCAATTATTCTTTTTGAAAGTGATAAGCCCAATCCCCATCCCCGTTTTTTTGTAGTAAACCCAGGCTTAAAAACTTTATTCATATTCTTTTTACTGATGCCTTTGCCTGTATCAGTAACATCAATAATTATATTAGTTGTTTCATTTTTTATTTTGATGTTTATAGAACCTTTGCCTACCATAGCATCCAATGCATTCTTCAAAAGATTTTCAATTACCCAGTCAAACAATGGCCCTGATATTTTTGCAAATACTACTTCGTTGCCTGCTGCATCTATTGTGAAACTTACTTTATCCGTTGACCTTCTTTTAATGTAAGAAACCATATTTTTAATTTGGTCTACAACATTCTTCTCTTCCAGTTTTGGTGCGCTTCCTATCTTTCCAAAACGATCACTTATCAGTTTTAAGCGGTCAACATCTTTTTCCATCTCTGCAGCAATCGCAGTATCGGTTTCTTTTTCTTTCAGCATTTCTACCCAGCCCTGTAAAGAGGAGAGTGGTGTGCCAAGCTGATGTGCAGTTTCTTTCGCCATGCCCGCCCACACCTGGTTTTGCGTTGATTTATTTCTTACAGAAATTGTATAAAGGATTATAAAAATAAAAAGCGCAACGATAATTAATTGTACAAGCGGATAATACCGAACCTGTTTTAAAAGTAAAGAATCGCCATAATAATATTTGTTATAGATTAAAGGCTCTTTATTAATTTCTACAGTTATTGGCGGATGCTGGTTTCTAAATTCTATAACTTTTTGTTTTAAATAATTCGTATCCGATTTTATTTTTAGCGTATCAAGATTTAAACCCAGCCCAAGCGGATGATTATTTTCATCCGTTTCAATAATTGGTATATCAGTATTTTCTGAAGTAATAATATTGGTAAGATCCAATGCGGACGGCTCTGTAGTAGTAGCTCTTGTTTTTAATGATTGTACCCAAACATTAACTTTTTTTCTTTCTTCAGCGGCAATTTTTTTAGCCAAAAAGTTTGAATAAGAAATTGTTTCCGTAACAATTGCAACAGCAACCAGTGCAATACCTGTTCTCCAATTAAATAATTGACGGATCATCAAAGTTGTTATTTATCAAATTTAATTCTAAAATCTAAAAACTAAAATCTTTTATGTTTGTGTTATTATTGCTAAAACTTAAGAAGTGCCATCCTCGCCATCAGTAGCTATTGTTATTCTTAACTGGAACGGGAAAAAATTACTTGAAGAATTTCTTCCTTTTATATTTTCTTCAACTTATGATAATTATTCTGTGATTGTTGCAGATAATGGCTCAACTGATAACTCCATTGAATTTATTGAGAAATTTTATCCGCAAATAAAAATATTAAAAAGCGATGTGAACAAAGGGTTTGCAAAAGGATATAATGATGCGTTGAAATCTGTAACTGCAGATTATTATGTTTTGTTGAATAATGATGTAGAAGTAGAACCGGGATGGATACAGCCTGTATTAGAACTTATGCAATCAGATAAATTAATTGCTGCATGCCAGCCTAAGGTTTTAAATTATGCAGATAAAAAAACATTTGAATATGCAGGCGCCTGCGGAGGCTGGTTAGATAATTTTGGTTATCCATTTAACAGGGGGAGAGTGTTTGATTTTTGTGAAACTGATAACGGACAATATGATAATGCCCTGCAGATTTTTTGGGCAACCGGCGCCTGTTTATTTGTAAGAGCAGAAGTATTCAACATTTTTGGAGGCTTTGATGAATACTTTTTTGCTCACCAGGAAGAAATTGATTTTTGCTGGAGGTTACAACTTGCAGGATATAAAATTTTTGTACAACCGGCATCTGTAGTTTACCATGTAGGCGGTGGAACTTTGCCAATGGGCGACAGGGAAAAAGTGTATTTGAACTTCAGGAATAATCTCATAATGCTGACAAAAAATTTACCTGTAGGGCAGGCTTGGTGGAAAGTTCCATTTAGGATAGGATTAGATATTATTGCCGGTTTAAAAGGATTATTTACAGGCAGCGTTGTTACCTTTACAGCTATTATAAAAGCCCATTTACATTATTTAGGATGGCTATTTTTTGAGAGAAGGAAAAATATTTTTAAAGGAAAAAAAACAACAAAGCTTCAAGGTGTTTACAATGGACTGGTGATTTGGCAATATTTTATAAAGAGGAAAAAAACATTTTCAGAAATTGTTACAACAAAAGATCATATTTAATCTCAATCTGTTATTTTTGCAATGCAAAATTTAAAGCATGGAACAAGAAGAAGTTTTAGATAATACGCATAAAGATTTTGCCCATAACTGGGTTTCCTCTTCAAGATTTTTATTTTATTGCCAGGTGTTTTTGTTTGTAGCATTTTTTATTGGTGGCTGTTATGCTCTATATGTGCATCATTACAAAGGAAAACCGCAAGTGACTGTTCCTGGCAATACTTTGTATAATCCCAAGTACAAATAAATTTTGCATAAATAGTGGCATTGGTTATTTTTGCCGTCCATTTTTTTAGTTCTTAAACAAGCGGAAGTAGCTTATCCCGCCGCTGGCGGAACCAAGGTTTGTGGTAGCAAGTTCTTATATTTTTTTGCGGAAGTAGCTCATTTGGTAGAGCATCCCGCCGTTGGCGGGACCAAGGTCGGGGTGACAGCAGTTCTTATATTTTTTTGCGGAAGTAGCTCATTTGGTAGAGCACGACCTTGCCAAGGTCGGGGTGGCCGGTTCGAGCCCGGTCTTCCGCTCTGGAGTAAAGCAGATACCTTTTGTTATCTGCTTTTTTTTTCGAAAAGTGTTTACCCGGGTGGTGGAACTGGTAGACACGCAGGACTTAAAATCCTGTGATCAGCAATGGTCGTGTGGGTTCAACTCCCATCCCGGGTACAATTTAAAGGTAAAACTACAAATCTCTTTTCCCAAATTTTTTTGCTGAAATCCATACAGGAATAAGTATCCAAAGAGATAGAACTATGGTTGTAACAACAATGCCGGTAGTAGTTCCAAAAAAATCTTTAAACACGGCGCCCGTATAGCCCATTAACGCAGCTATATCCATCTTTAAAAGAATTTGTATCCGGCTAAGATCTATAGGATTTAGAAAACTAAAAATTATCATTGGTTTTTCTAATGGATAATCCTGGAACTGAAATAAAATAAATAAAACTATTGCATCAAATATCAGCGAAAAATACAGCCATAATAAAATGGCAAACCCAATGCCTTTGGCTTTATCCCTGGTACTAGCTGAAGCTAACATTGCAATGCTTACAAAAATTATACTCAGCAAAAATCCCATCAGCAACATCATAAAGCCGGTAGAATTTGGCTGATAAATTATTATTGGAAGGCCTATACCAATTAAGAATGCAAGAGACAATGAAACAGATAATCCAATAAATAAACTAATCCAAATTGTTCTACGGCGTAGCGGTTGGCTTACCAACAGCTCAATAAATTCAGCGCTATTGTAAATGTATATAGTTGAGAATATCATGCATACAAGCGGAACAATAATTAATACAATATTCAACAAGCTAAGCAGCCCCTTACTTGTATTACTTTCTAAATTAAAAATGCTAAAAGAAATTATAAGAGATAATAAAGTATAGAACAATACAATTTTATTTCTCAATAGATCAACAATAACATATTTTATTATTTTCTTCATTGATTGCTTGTTATCATTACTTTGGCAATTGCCTTTGCTAATTTTTGTTCTCCGGTTTCCTGCTTTAGCATTAATAAAGATTTTTGGAAGTTCAGCTTCCCTTCCTGCATGTAAATTACTTCAGTTACAAGGTCATCAAGCTCACTTAAAACATGTGAAGTAATCAAAATTAGTTTTCCTTTATTCTTCTCCCTGATAATTTTTTCTTTTAATATCTCTGATGAAACAGGGTCTAAACCTGCTGTGGGTTCATCTAATATCAAAACATCTGAATTAAATAAAAAAGCCAATGAAGCGCTTACTTTTTGTGTTGTTCCACCTGATAAAGTCCTCATTCTCTTTTGCATTATTTTATCCAGTTCAAAACTGTTCACTAATTCATCATCATGTGTTCCTATTGGCTTTCGTATATCTTTCATCATGTTAAAAACCTGTGCAATAGTCATATTCTCGGGATATCTTCCAATCTGCGGCATATACCCTATTTGGTTTCTATATAGCCAACTACGGGCAATAGAATTGTTATTAAAATTGATTACACCACTGTCAGGAACCACCATGCCTAAAATGCATTTAATAAAAGTTGTTTTACCGCTGGCATTAGGTCCTATTAAAGCTATACACTCACCTTTGTGGCAGGTAACAGATACATCATTTAATGCATAGAATTTTCCAAATTTTTTACTAACATTTTTTGCAACAATCATAGCGATAAAGGTAACATGAGTGGATAATCATCTTTAAGATTTTCGGGTGTTACTGTTGGAATTATTTTTTCACTTTTATCAATAAGTGAAACAATAAAACTCCTGAACAACATAAGTGCAGATGGATTGTTATCAATAATCATTGAATACAGGCTTACAGGGTGATAAGGAACATCACCAATTTTATTTTTATCAAGATCATAGCCTTCATACTTATCCCAGTAGTTACCATTAAAAGTATTTAAGACAAGAGATCCATTTGTTCCGATATCAAAAGTATTTCCTAAAAAATTATTTTTGGTAATTACATTATTATCGCAGCTTGCCTGAATTTTAATTGCCCAGCCATTATTGATAAATTCATTTCGCTGTAATACAATTCTGCTGCTGCCTTCCATGTGAATGCCAACAGTGTTTCTTAAAAAATGATTGCCTTCGATATAGCTGTCGGAAATATCTTTTAATAAAATCCCGTATGCTGCATCTCCCCAATTATCCTCAAAAAAATTATTAAACATTTTTACACCGTGTGAATACATTACGGCTACACCAGAGCCATTATCTTTAAAAAGATTAGTTATGTAATTATTATCCTGAGAAAACATAAAATGCAGGCCGTAACGAACATTCTCTGTTGAAATATTTCTCCATATCAATGAATTGGTAACGAACTCAAAATAAATTCCATCCCGATGGCCTTTGATAGTGTTGCCAATAATCAGCAAACTATCCGATCTCCAGCAATTAATTCCATTTCCACTTTGCACTTCATTTTTTCCATAAGCAGTGATGCTGTTATTTTTAATGGTGCATTTTCTGCTGTGCTGTGAATAAATTCCAAAATTGGTATCGTCTAAAATATTATTGATGATGGTAACATTATAACTGTCATAAATCATAATACCTGCAAGATCTTTTATCTCAGATCTTCCGGCATGCTGTACTTTAAATCCATCAACGGTTACATCGTTTGCGCTTATGGAAATGATCTCATATTTATTTTCACCATCAAGCACAGGAAAATTAATTCCTTTTAATACTATGGATTTTTTGATGAAAATATTTCCTTCTTTATAAAGCCCCGCATATACCAAAACAGTATCACCATTTTTAGCAATAGCAAGAGCTTTCTGTATAGATTGAACAGATTTATTTTTCCCTACAGAAATAGTTTTTCCTTCCGTATTTCTACAGAATAAAAAAAACATACTTAAAAATATTATGCTGAAAATCTTTTGCATCATTATTCATTTAACAACGAATTCCAGGTAATTACTTCGCCTTTAAATTTTTGCGCAGCTTCTTTTAATTTATTCTCACTATCGAAGCTGGCAATGTTTCCACCCATAGGTGAATGTAGTTCACTACTTTTTAAAAGGAATGCTTTAGGCGCTGGAATAAAATTGTGCGGTTCTTCAAAATTCACCAAATAAGTTTCTTTAATGTCATTATTATTAATAGTATTCGCTTTTCTGAATGCGAGCAGGCAATGCATGTCATCAAACTTATATGTCTTTCCTTTTTTAGTGATTATTTCTGCACCGAAATGATTATCTGCGATAGTCATCTTGCAAAAGCTACAGTCATCTGCATTAAGCTTAATTGGCTGTGGGCCTGTATTACAAGACATTATCCCTAAAATAAAAAATGCTGCAATTGCGGTAACTGTTTTTTTAACTCCAGTCAAAGCTTTATTTTTTTTTATGTAAAAATTGAAAAATCAATGCAGCTAATAATAGTAATCCTACAGCGATAAAAAGCATTCCACCTATATCAGGTATGGAGTAAGCGCCAAAATTTAAAAGTTGCTTGTAGCCTATAAGCGGCGGCTGGTAAGCCATTCCGGGAATTTGTATTGCTGCTTCGGGGTTGAGGTCGTGCCCGTAATTATATTCCCATCTCCAAAAATCTGCCATTGCCACAACACCAAAAATTACAAATAATAAGGTAAGAACTATCAGCCATTTTTTTCTGTTAAGCAATGTAACCGCAAAACAACAGAGAGCAAAAAAACAAATAATAAAAGGCAATATCGTAAACTCTACAAAATCTTTTGTATGCAATGTTTTCATACCGATGTAATGATTGAGACCGTTAATTATATCAACATTGCCAGCAATTTTATTGGGATAAATTTTTAATACCAGGCCCTCAGGATATTGCGGCGCACTTAATTCTATTTTCCACATTGGAACTAACAAAACAACAAATAACGCAAGTCCACTTGCCATTAACATAGCCTTTATCCATTTTGTTAATTGGTCATTTTTCATTGTTTCATAAATATAAAAAGATAATTACTCTTTTAGCAAACAGTAACCTCATCCATCATATCTATATCATTGGAGGAGTATCTGGATGAGGTTATGTTTAGATCACATTTTGAACAAGTAGCACACTACTATTTCAATCTTGTTGTATCAGAATTTTTACCCAAACTGAAAGATATAGGTACATTTGATCCAGCTGCTGAAACCCTTACGTAGCCTTGCATTTCCTGGTGCAGGGCACTGCAAAAATCTGTACAATAAAAAGGGAAAATTCCCACCCTGTCCGGAACCCATTTTATGGTTTGTGTTTCACCCGGCATTACCAGCAATTCCCCATTGTTATTGCCTTTCACAGCAAAACCATGTGGCACATCCCAATCCTGTTCGAGGTTAGTAACGTGGAAATACACCTCATCACCCATTTTTACTCCTTCAATATTATCCGGTGAAAAGTGTGAGCGGATAGCAGTTATATATACATGCACCTTGTTACCTTGCCGCACTACCTTGCTTTCTTTTTCTCCCATAGAAACTCCAGGATTTTTATTATCTTCTATCTTAAATATTTTTAAAGAATTTTTTGAAATAAGCTCTGCCGGTACAGCCTGAGCATAATGCGGCGGATCAAACGGCAGACATTGGCCGCGCTCGGCAAGTGTGGTCTGCAGTTCGGTCAGCGTAGTACCGGCGCGCACCGTCACCACCAATTCACTGGGCTCGTAACTGATGATGCCGGTCAGTGCACTCAGGTCCAGCAGTTCGCCCGGGGGCGCGTTGCCGTAAAAATCCTTGGAGCCCCCG
>JADGPX010000146.1 GCA_017882215.1 Chitinophagaceae bacterium
ATAATCAGCCAGTTTTTCTTTGGCAATAACAGGGAGCATTTCATTAATGATGAGATCAATATAGCCCTGGTGGCTCTCTTTAAATTCTATTGGAAATGTATGTGCACCCAGAAATGTAGATTTAACAGGAAGTGATGATCTCTCCTTTAATTTTTTTATTACTCTTAGCATTTTTAGCTCACCCTCTACAGTTAATCCGTAGCCGCTTTTTATTTCTATGGCACCTGTCCCAAGTTTACTAACTTCTTCCAATCGCTTCCATGCCTGGTTAAATAATTCATCTTCTGAAGTTTCATTTAATTTTTTTGCAGAGTTTAAAATTCCGCCGCCTTTTGCAGCTATTTCTGCATAGCTCAATCCTTTGATCTTACCTACAAATTCATTTTCCCTGCTTTCTGTAAATACAAGGTGGGTATGGCTATCGCACCAGCATGGCAATATAAACTGATCTGTAGCATAAATAGAATTTGAAATTTGAAATTTGAAATTTGAAATTTTTGACATCTCACCATATTCAGCAATTATTCCATCTTCTATAATTAAATATGCATTTTCAATTACAGGTAATTCTGCCAACTCCTTACCTCTTAACAAATGAGTTTGCTCTCTTACATTTACCAGTTGTTTTATATTAGTTATGATTTGTGAGGACATACTTCTTATTTCTTATTTCTTATTACTTACTTAATTTTAAATGGATGAGCCTCTGTAGTAAGAACTACTTTTTTCAGATCAAGAACATTATCCTGTGCAAATATGAGGTAAGCATATTTAAAGGTTTCTGCAAATAAAAAACTATGCATAGAATTTATTTTTTCAAAAGTTGTTACACTTTTTAATGAAGCAAAGCCTGCCTCTGTGCGGCAATGGGTAAGAATATCATCTACCATTCTTTTTGCCATAAAAAGATATTGTTTATCTTTTGTTAGCCGGTATAAATAAAAACAACTTTCTAAATTTTCAGGACGCAAAACATAATAAGCCGATAATATTGAATCGGTTTTAAAATTAAATTCTTCAGGCTCAATGTTGAATTTGGTCCACATATAATAATTAGCTTTTTGGATCTCCTTTGCGGTTTTTATATCGCCTGAATATGCCAATAGTCCTGCAATAAAAGCATCCAATGCACCATAAGTAGATGACGTTTCAATTCCTGTATTCATATCAACATGTATGCAAAACCATCCATTATTTTGTTTGCTGATAAGATATTTTTTTATTGCATTAACAGAAACATCCCACGCATTCTTAAAATCTTTATCACCAAATAACTTCCACGATTTATATAAGTATTCATAATAAGAATCTATGTAACCGCTGACGTGACTTTGAGTGCTTATCCATGTGCCGGTGTTTACATCTATTACTTCACCTACTAAATTTATTTGGCTTCTTTTGTTATAAACCGCCATGATGGCTTTTTTAGCAGCATTATAATAAATAGGGTTACCTGTTAGTTTTGAAAGTTTTCCAAATTCCATCATCAGTGTTCCAATTTCTGCGGGGTTATTAGCAGAATCTCTTATTGCACCTGTTTGAAGATTAATGTACCTGTAAGGCATACCGGTAGGCGTATTAAAACATGGCATTAATCTTTTACCCAGATCGTCTGCAAGGTTTAAGAACTTTTTATTTCTATCCAATTCATAAGCGGTAAGCAACCCTCCAAGCAAACGAATTGTTATTTCAAATACCTGTACATCCTGGTTAATATTAAAATCAAGTTTTTGTAAGATGATATTTTTTGCTTCATTAGCTTCTTCTTTTAAACCTAATAAAACAAAGGTATCAAAAGCATCAACGGGAGTCATTAACATCGATTGCTTATACCATACTTCCGGTTCTTTGGTTAATGGTTTCAGATCATCAGCGCCCCATGCATATTGCTTATATCCTTTCCAGGCATGCTTTACAGCTTCCTTTACATTTGTCCTCATTTCAGCTTTCATCTTTTCTGTGAAAGCTGGCGAAGTATTTTGCGCAAATGCAGATTGTATGAGGAAAATAAAAATAAAAAAATTAGAGATCTTTTTCATTGCGTTTAATGGCAATGCTAATGTAAGTGTAATAGTTTAATTTATTACAATCAGAACAAAGGGTACATTCAAAGAAAAATTTAAGGCCAGGAAGAGTAAAAAATAATACTGTGGAGTTAAATAACCCCACAGTAAATTATAATATTAGACATTAGTATTGCTCACTGTGGTTTTGTTTCCCATACCCATTACGGCACCTACAACAGCTCCTGTAATAGCTGATATCACCGTAAAAGTTGCTACATCGGCTAACATAGCGTGCTTGCTGGTAATGTTGGTAGTTGCATACATTATTAAATTATATGAACTGCTCATAAGAAAGCCCAAAATACCACCGGTAATTAACCCGGAAGAAAGAGAAGATACACCTGACTTAGAGAAAACGTAAGCCAAAAGAAATCCTGATAATAAATTTCCTAAAATTAATGCCCACCAGATAAATTGATCCATAGCTCTGTCAACCCCTGTTGCAGTGCCGGGATGACCCTGAAAATACTGAGCAAGAAGATGTCCGTAAAATAACCATCCAAGAAGAAAATAAACTACTCCTCCAACGATTCCGCCAATGAGAAATTTTTTTGTGTTCATAACAAATTGTTTTGGTGAAAAAATATAATTAAAAAATGTATACTATTTAGCCGAAGATATTTTTCATTTGAAAGCTAAAGGTGAAAGTCGCAGAAAGCTTAGAGGTTTAAGATAGGAATTAGATGTAACATACATTAAAAGACTCAAATTCAAAAAAAATGAAATCACATTTTTCACACATTTTTATGGCCTGTTTTCATTTGCTTTAAGCAACCTCAGGAAATTACCACCTAAAATTTTACGGATATCTTTTTTACCATATCCTCTTGCTAATAATTCTTTTGTAATTAAAGGAAAATCTGTAACACTGTTTAGTTGCTGAGGCGTGGAATTAATGCCGTCAAAATCGGAGCCAAGCCCCACATGATCGACACCAATTAATTTTACAATATAATCAAGATGATCAAACAATAAATGAAAGGGCGCTTTCATTGCATCAACCTCATCTTTGTATTTGGCGTTTAAAACTTTATTAGCTGCAGAAGACCCAATGTTGGTTTTGAGCAGTGAATCTCTTTCTTCCTTATGCCTTCGTAAAAATTCCCTTTCTTTTTTATCATAAGTACTATCTAAAAACCCAGAGAAAAAGTTTAAATGGATTACCCCGCCATTTTTACCTACGGCTTTTATCTGGTCATCTTTTAAATTGCGATATGCAGGACATAAATTATATACGCAGCTATGAGAAACCAAAACCGGTTTTGTTGTTGTACTGATAGCATCCCAAAAAGTTTTTTCCCCTACATGACTCAGATCTACTAACATTCCCAACTCATTCATCCGCTTAACCACGTTTCTTCCAAAATCATTCAAACCCTTTGGCTGATGCAGTAAAGAATCTCTTGTCTCTTCCATTGCAGAGGTTGCCCATGGAGTGGAATTATTCCATGTCAGTGTCATGTATCGGGCACCTCTTTTATATAAGCTGTCTAATTTATTAAGATCATTTTCAATCATATGCCCGCCTTCAACACCAATCATTGCAGCAAGCTTTTTATTGTGTACTGTTTTTAATAATTCATGCGATGTAAACACGATTGTCATCTTACCTGGATTACGTAAAGCAGTAGCGTATAAAGTATCAATCTGGCGGTTGGCATACGCAAAAGGCTTTGGCTGGCTGCCATCGCACCAAATAGAAAATATCTGCACATCAATACCTCCTTCTTTAAATCTTTGCAGATCAGAATGTGTTTTGCCGGTTAAGTCCTGATCAAAACTATATCCATTCTCAATACATTTACTAAGAATATCATTATGGGTATCTACTACAATAGCTTTATTATGTAACTTTTGATATGATTGAGCCTGCGTTGAAAAAAATAAAAAGATTATTGAAAGGAAGGTAAAAAATAATTTCATATATGATTAAAATTGATAGGAAATACTATTCAATTAACAATTTACTTCTTCCGTTTGATAAAAACAAAAAGCTCTGCGAAGAAGTTGTTTTATTATCATCGCAAGCGGCTAACGAACCCGCAACTAATAATACTAATAAAATCTTTTTTCATTTTTGTTAACAGTTTTTAAATTAATTACTAATTATAACATAAACTATAAAAGGTAACTTTGAATTTATTTTCTGTTCATAGAGGAAAATTTAAAAAATCAGGTAAAATTATTCGGCTGAATCTGTATTCAAAGTTTAGTCACATTTTTTTCACAACGGGCTTTTCATCAGGAATACACCTGTTATTTTAGTATTTTTAAAAATAAATTATTTCACGCAATGTTCAATGTTTATATAAGGCGCCTTTTACTATCAGGATGTTTTCTGTTTTTTGGTATTTATTTAATAAGCGCTCAAAGCTATTTCAAGTTAAAATATAAAAACTCTTCTGTATATGCAGGCATTGATGTAGGCTCAAAAGGGGTAAAGCTAAGCTTACTGGAAATTGGTAAAAATGCTAAAAAAAGTGGTGCTTTTAATGTTTTAAAAGATACTGCAGTAAATACAGATTTTATTTCTTTTACTCAACCCACTTTTCAAGCTACGCTTAATGCCTTGTACAAATTATATACTTCGGCCATAAAGCAATATAATATTCCATCAGAACGGATTTATATAGTTATCAGCAGCGGAATAAAAATACAGGCAGAAAAAGAAAATAAATTTAACTGGATAAAAGAACTGGCTGATTCATTCAGGTTGCGGATACATGAGCCTAACCGCCAGGTATCAGTAATTGATGCGCTTGAAGAAGCAAGGCTTTCTCACCTGGGTATTGTGCCTGAAACAAAACGTTATACTACTTTTTTGATTGATATTGGCAGCGGTAATACAAAAGGCGGTTATTTTCCGAATGGTAATACAAAAGACCTTAAACTTTTTCAGTTGAGCTGGGGCACAAAAAGTGTTGCAAATGAAATAGAAAAGCGAAGCGATGAGGATAAAAGCGTGGCTAATTTTAATAAACAGTTATATCGGGTGCTTGCAGGAGAAGCAAATTCTGAAATAATTTATGCAGTTAACTCAAGCGGCGCTTATAACATGAGTGATAATATTGCTTTTAGTGGCGGCATTGCATGGTCTGTTGCCACATTACTATATCCTGAACTTATTGACAATTCTGTTGTGCCGGTTACTTATGACGAAGTGGTAAAGTTTAGTGATAGGTTGTTTAAAAACTATGCATCGGTTTCTGATGCAGCTATAGTAAAAACCATTCATGACAAAACATTAAATAACGAGGCTATTGGTAAAGAAGTGAAAAGGGTAAACCAGGTTTTTGATCAAAAATCCTTAATGGCCGGAACCGGCTTATTGCTAAAAATAATGCGCCAGTTTGAAGGCATTTACGAAAAAAAACAATTTTTTCTTGTAAAAAACGGACAGGTAGGTTGGATTTCTGCTTATGTAGATCAGAGTATCGCTAAATAATTTTATTCAGCAGAATCTTCTTCTATGAAAGATACTAAAACATTATTATTTCTCTCAATATTATTATTATTCTTACTGGTATCATTTGTATTATTATGCACATGGGGTTATTATAAATTTTATTATAAAAATCAGGTAGATAAACCAAAAACTCAACTTGTTGCAAAAATCCCTATTGCCATTGATGATGATTACCGCGATTCATTACAAAAAATATATACTGCTACTATTAATAACATAAATACAAGCCTGGATACAACATTAGAAAATGCTGATTCATTACAGTTTCATTCGGATTTAAAACCTGCCGAATTTTATAAACTTGAAAATGAAATCGCAACAATTTTGAAAAACAATCCTTTAAAAGCCGATTTAGATATTGCCCGGCAAAAGATTGCTGAATTACAGAACAAATTGGCTGAGCTGCATAACAGAAATATGAATGTAGAAGATGAAAATAAACGATTAAATGGAAAGCTAGCCCAATTGGCTAATGAAATCAAAGGCGTAGAACAAAATATAAAAACCAATAACTCTGAAAATAAAAACATTACAAAAAATCCCAGCTCTGCTACTGTTTTTACAGTCTCCCAGTTGCGTCTATCAGCTGTAATCATCAAAGACGGCATAGAGCAGGAAACTATGCAGTCCGAACAAACAGAAAAGTTTTTAGGTTCTTTTATAGTTAAAAGCAATTTCAACCAATCTAATAGTGCAGAGATAATAGTGGTTGTGTTGCAACCGGATGGGCATGTAATGCAAAGTTCTACATGGGAATCAGGAACATTTGATACACGTGAAGGAAGAAAAATTTACTCCTCTAAACTTCATTTTGAATATACCAATGGAGAAGCAAAGCGGTTATCATTTTCTTTAAGTGCTGATAAATATCAAAAAGGAGAATATGTCATGCAGGTATATTACAACGGGATGATGATAGGGAAAACTTTTAAAACCTTATTTTGATCAACTTAAATTATTTTGATAATATATAACCATTCCTCGTAACACAGAATCTTTTACTCACCACAAAAAATGTTCTTCCTTTCAACAAGCAATTGATATAAAATTTTTACCTTATTACAATGAAAAAAATCTTTTCGTTTTTACTGCTGTTTCTTTTTATTTTTTTAACCCATGCGCAGATAAAACCTTTTCGTTTTGCTTTTATTTCCGATACACACATCGGTTCCCCTGATGGAAAAGCAGAGGAAGATCTGCGAAGAACAGTAAATGATATCAATAGTAAAAATGATATTGATTTTGTAGTGATAACCGGTGATATTACTGAACTGGGTACTAATGATGAATTACCAGGAGCTAAAAAAATATTTGATTCCTTAAAAGTGAAATATTATATCATACCCGGCAATCATGACGATGGATGGAGTGAAAGCGGCGGCATGAGTTTTATTTCAACATTTGGCAGTGACAGGTTTACTTTCGACCACAATGGAATTCGTTTTATTGCATGTGCTTCCGGACCTTACGTAAGAATGAGCGATGGGCACATTCCACGTGATGCAATTACATGGATGAAAAAAATTCTTGACACAACATCTGTAAATATGCCGGTGATCTTTTTAAACCACTACCCTATGGATAACCAAATGGATAACTGGTACGAAGTGATAGATATGTTTAAAAAACGAAACACCATTTTATTTTTATGTGGACATGGGCATGCAAATAAGGCTTTAAATTTTGAAGATATTCCGGGAGTGATGGGAAGATCGAACCTGAGAGCGAAACAAGCTGAAGGCGGATATAATTTAGTGGATGTGAGAACTGATTCAATTTTATTTACAGAAAGAAAACCGGTGTCGGGTGAGATGAAAACATGGACAGGCGTAAAAGTAGAACAACATAAATATGATCTTACAAAAAAATTTACAAGGCCTGACTATTCTATTAACAGTCAATATCCACAGGCCAAAGCAAAGTGGACATTTAGCTCTGATGCAAATGTTATATCCACACCGGCAGTAACAAATGATCTTGTTGTTTTTGGAAATCAACAGGGAATTGTAACCGCATTGTCTTTAAAAAACGGTAAACAAAAATGGACATTTAAAACAGGAGGTTCAATTTATTCATCGCCTGCTGTTCGGCAAAA
>JADGPX010000011.1 GCA_017882215.1 Chitinophagaceae bacterium
TTATAGCGCTGTTATTCAAAAAAATAATTTCTATGGAGTTCAATTTCACACAGAGAAATCTGCAGAGGTTGGAGACAGGATTTTATTAAACTTTTTAAATCTGAAATGAAGTGCAAATAATTCCTGCAATAGATATAATAAACGGAAAGTGTGTAAGACTTACTAAAGGCGATTTTACAAAGCAGAAAATTTATAATGAGAATCCATTAGATGCTGCTAAAACCTTTGAAGACGCAGGTTTACAACGATTACATATCGTAGATCTGGATGGAGCTAAAGCAGGAAGCATTCAAAATTTAAGTGTATTGGAATCAATTGCTTCTAATACAAAACTGGTAATTGATTTTGGCGGTGGAGTAAAAAATATTGATGATGTAAGCAATGTTTTTAATGCCGGTGCCTCAATTGTAACATTGGGAAGCTTCGCAGTAAGAAGTCCTGAAATTGTAGAAGAATGGTTGATGGAGTTTGGCGCTGATAAAATTTTAATTGGCGCTGATGTTTTGGATGAAAAAATAAAGATCAGTGGATGGATAGAAGATGGAGGTATAACAGTTTTTGAATTTATTGGTAAGATGCTGGCATTAGGCGCTCAAAAGATTTTTTGTACAGATATTTCTAAAGATGGTGTAATGCAAGGACCTTCTATTGAACTCTATCAAAAGATCATGAAGAAATTTCCTTCAATACATTTAATTGCGAGTGGTGGTGTTAGTAAAATGGAAGATCTTATAAAATTAAAAAATATTGGATGCAGTGGGGTAATCATTGGCAAAGCGATCTACGAAGGAAAAATACCCCTAAATACCTTAGGGAACTTTATGAACTCTGTTACGGAATAGTTTTTAAAATAGTAATGAATAACTAAGTATGAATAATAGTAACGATAGTAGTAAACTTCTCAATCTCCCCTTTAGGGGGGCAGGGGGCAGGGGGTTAACAAAAAGAATCATACCATGCCTGGATATTAAGAACGGAAGAACCGTTAAGGGTATCAATTTTGAAAACATCCGTGATGCAGGTGATCCTGTTGAACTGGCACAATTCTATTCACAGCAAGGCGCTGATGAATTGGTTTTTCTTGATATTACAGCAACCATTGAAAAGAGAAAAACGCTTGTTGAACTTGTAAAAAAGCTTGCTTCCAATATCAACATTCCTTTTACAGTTGGTGGCGGAATTACATCAGCAGAAAATGTGGCTGAACTTTTACAACATGGCGCAGATAAAGTATCTATCAATACTGCAGCTTATAAACGTCCTGAACTTATAACAGAAATAGCGAATGTTTTCGGCAGTCAGTGTGTAGTGTTGGCAATTGATACGAAACAGGAGGAAGATGGCGAATGGTATGTTTATTTGAATGGTGGCAGAACAAAAACGGAAACTAAAACAATCGATTGGGCAAAGCAAGCCGTTGATCTTGGAGCCGGAGAAATTCTGCTTACATCCATGAACCATGATGGAACAAAAAATGGATTTGCTTTGGAGATAACTTCCTTATTATCTAACACGCTGACTGTTCCGGTAATTGCTTCGGGTGGTGCCGGAGCAATTGAGCACTTTAAAGAGGTATTTGAGAAAGCCAATGCTGATGCGGCTTTGGCGGCGAGCATCTTTCATTATAAAGAAATTGAAATACCTGTATTGAAAAAATATTTGCAGCAAAATAATATAAACGTAAGAATATGAATGAGATGAAACCTGATTTTTTAAAATATGTTGATGGATTGATCCCTGCAATAATTCAGGATGCAGATACCAACATAGTATTAATGCTTGGTTTTATGAATAAAGAAGCTTTGCATAAAACAAGGGAAACAAAACTGGTTACTTTTTATAGTAGAACGAGAAAACGCTTATGGACCAAGGGCGACGTTAGCAAAAATTATTTGCATATCGTAGATATAAAAATTGATTGCGATAGTGATACTATTTTAATTAAGGCTAAGCCTGATGGACCTGTTTGCCATACCGGTGCTGATACCTGTTTTAATGAAGAAAATATTTCTGATAATTTTCTTATTGAATTAGAAAAAATTATTACAGATAGAAAAGAAAATCCCAATGAGCAGTCTTACACAAGTTCATTATTTAAAAAAGGAATAAATGCAGTTGCTCAAAAAGTAGGAGAGGAGGCGGTAGAATTAATTATTGAAGCAAAAGATAACGATGCAGAAAAATTTAAAAATGAAGCTGCCGATCTGTTATTCCATTATCTTGTTTTATTAAGTGCAAAAGGTTTTACTCTGGACGACATCATTACCATTCTTAAGCTTCGTCATTCAAAATAGGTTATTGTTATTTTGCTAATAAATAATCTTTAAAAGCATCGTAATTGAATTCCATTTTTATACTTTGCTTTTTCTTTTTCAGCAAATCTTTTATTGCACCAGGCATAGGCACAGGTTGCTGAATGATTGGTTCAACAATATCATAAAATTTTACAGGATGTGCAGTTTCAAGAAATATTCCTTGCAAATGCGGATGTTGCCTCAGATATTTTTTTAATGCCAGGTAGCCTACTGCACCATGGGGATCTAATAAATAATTTGTATTGAGATAAACTTCTTTTACAACTGATCTTGTTTCTTCATCTGAAATGCTATAACTGCTTATAACATTTTTAAGAGAATTAAATTCGTGGTCAAATAATTCCAGAATGCGAACAAAATTGCTGGGATCACCTACATCCATTGCGTTTGATAAAGTTGCAACAGATTGTTTGGGAATATAATTTTCTGTTTTCAAATATTCATGAACAACATCATTGACGTTGCATGCAGCAATAAAATGCTGTACCGGCAAACCTGAAAGATGAGCCAATATTCCTGCGCAAATATTTCCGAAATTGCCGCTGGGCACACTTATTACAGGAAGATCATTTTTATCATGCCATTGTTGATAAGCAAAAAAATAATAGAATTGTTGTGGCAGCCAGCGTGCAACATTGATAGAGTTTGCAGAAGTAAGAAATAATTTTTTATTCAATTCCTCATCTGCGAATGCCTGCTTTACCAGATGCTGACAATCATCAAACGTTCCATCGACTTCTAATGCAGTTATATTTTTTCCTAAAGTAGTTAATTGTAATTCCTGTACGCTGCTCACTTTTCCTGTAGGGTAAAGTATAACAACATCAACTCCATCCACATTATAAAAACCATTGGCAACCGCTCCGCCTGTATCGCCGGAAGTGGCGACGAGCACTGTTATTTTCTTATTTTGATTCTTTACAAAATAACCCAGGCAGCGACTCATAAATCTTGCGCCCACATCTTTAAAAGCAAGTGTAGGCCCATGAAATAATTCCAGAGAAAAAATATTTTCTTCTACCTTAACTAAAGGGAAATCAAAATTGATTGTTTCTGTTACTATTCTTTCCAATTCATTTTTTGGAATTACATTTCCTACATAAGGCTGAATAACATTAAAAGCAATTTCTTCTTTTGAATACTTATCAATATTATCAATAAAATTTTTTTGTAATTGAGGAATGGTTTCCGGGAAATACAATCCTTTGTCTGGCGCCTGACCTTTAATGGTCGCTTCTTTAAAATCTACTTTTGATGATATATGATTGGTGCTATGATAAAGCATTCTAAATAATATGTTTTTTGTATAATGGCTAATGACTAATGGCTCAGTGACTTTTTTACTTCTTCACTCATAACTCCTGACTAATTGTTATTCCTTTATTATTTATTGTTGTAACATAAGTATGATAAGCCAATGCCATGTTGTTATAAATGTCTTTCATTATTGCCTCAATTTTTTTTGCAGCGTTTTCTTCTTTGCACAACATAAAAATGGATGGACCAGAGCCTGCTATTCCACCACCTAATGCGCCTGCATCCATACTTCTTTTCTTTACTTCATCAAAGCCGGGAATCAACATGCTCCTAACCGGTTCAATGATTACATCTTCCAACGAGCGGCTTATTAAGCCATAGTCATTTTGCATAAAACCTGCTACCAGCCCCGCAATATTTCCCCATTGCTTAATGGCATCTTTTAATAAAACTTCTTTGCGAAGAATTTCTCTTGCATCAGAAGTCTTTACTTCAATCTGAGGATGAACAACTGAAACGTACATTGGTGGTGCCGGTAATGCAATAATATCTAATGGAAAAATTGATCGTATTAGTGTGATGCCTCCATAAATACATGGAGAAATATTATCAGCATGTTTTACACCAGATGCCAGTTTTTCCCCTGCCATTGCAAAACGAACAAGGTCTTCTTTAGAAAAAATATTCCCAAGCAAATGATTGGCAGCCACCACAACACCTGCTGCACTTGCTGCGCTGGAACCAAGACCGCTGCCGGGTTTTATATGTTTCTCAATAATTATATCAAAACCAACAGCGTTATCAAGTTCCTGCATTAGTTCTAATAGTGCGACACCGGCAACATTCTGTTCAGGAACCGTAGGTAGGTTGTAAATATCATTATGTTGAATGCGAATACCGGGCTTTTCGCTAAGTGTAACCTCCATCAGATCCTGCGGCTCATTCAGTGCAAGTCCCAACACATCAAAGCCACAAACTAAATTGGCAATAGTAGCAGGTGATTTTATTTTTACCGGGTTCATAAATTAATTTGAAGGAGCCGCCGCTCTTATTATGTCTGCAAAAACACCGGATGCAGTTACTTCTGCGCCGGCACCGGCGCCTTTAACTACCAGGGGCTGTTCTATATAACGGTTTGTATAAAAAAGCACTGCATTATCTTTTCCGTACAAATGATAAAAATCATGTTGCGGATCAATATGCTGCAATCCTACAGAGGCTTTTCCATTTTCATATTTTGCCACAAACTTTAATTTTTTTCCCGCCAGCTTAGCCTCATCAACTAACTTTTTAAAATGATCTTCATACTTTTCCATTTGCTTATAAAAATTTTCAACATCACCCTGCATGCAGGATTCAGGCATAAAAGAATTATTACTGATATCTTCCATTTCTATTTTTTCTCCGGTCTCTCTTGCCAGTATCATTATTTTACGCATCACATCTGTTCCGCTTAGATCCAATCTTGGGTCGGGTTCCGTATATCCTTCTGCCTGCGCCTGCCGTACAACCTCTGCAAAACTTTTTTCGCCGGTATAATTATTAAAAACGAAATTGAGTGTGCCGCTTAATACAGCTTCTATCCTGTTCACTTTATCACCGCTGCGCAACAGATCATTTAATGTACCTATAACCGGTAAACCTGCTCCTACATTGGTCTCAAAAAGAAAAAGCGCATTAAATTCTCTTGCAAGATCTTTAAGACTTTTATAATATTCATAAGAAGAGGAACAGGCAACTTTATTGCATGCAACTACTGAAATACTTTTTTGTAAAAAATGCGGATATGATTTTGCAACATCATCATTAGCTGTAACATCAATAAAAACCGAATTTCTTAAATTCTTTTTTTGAATAACAGAAATAAATTTCTTCATGTTCATTTCATCGCCGGTTTGCAATAATTCTTTCCATTTAGAAAGATCAATACCTTCATCATTGAAAAACATTTTTTTACTATTGGCAATTCCTGCAATACGAAGCTGTAACCGCAGATGATCATGTAAATATTGAAGCTGCTGTTGTAATTGTGCCAATAATCTACTGCCTACATTGCCTGTACCGCTGATGAAAAGATTAACCTGCTTGTAAGTTGTTTCAAAAAATTCTTCATGCAATACGTTAATAGCTTTTTTTACATCATGTATTGCGATCACTGCTGAAATATTTCTTTCGGAAGAGCCTTGTGCTATTGCCCTTATGTTTATACCATTCCTGCCCAATACGCCAAACATTTTACCACTGATACCCGGATGATTTTTCATGTTATCCCCCACCAAAGCAACAATAGCCAGTTTTTTCTCTACTATCAGCGGCTCAACTTTTTTTATTTCAATCTCATAAGCAAAAGCTTTATCAACAACTTCTTTTGCTTTTTCAGCATTCAACTCTTCAATACCAACACAAATGGAATGCTCTGAAGAACTTTGGGTGATAAGTATAACATTTATTTTTTCGTTTGATAATGCTTCAAACAAACGTTTTGAAAATCCCGGGATTCCTATCATCCCGCTTCCTTCCAGGCTTAGAAGTGCAAGATTATTTATACTGGAAATTCCACGAATGCTTCCGCCATTTTTAGATGAAACATTTTCAATTAATGTACCTGCATCCTGCGGAGCAAAAGTGTTTTTTATCCATACAGGAATGCGTTTGTTCATCACAGGTTGTATGGTAGGCGGATAAATTACTTTGGCTCCAAAGTGAGAAAGTTCCATTGCTTCCTGGTAAGATATCTGTTGAATGATCTTCGCATTTGATACCAGCCTGGGGTCAGCCGTCATCATTCCTGAAACATCTGTCCATATCTCTACAACAGAAGCATCTAAAGCAGCTGCAATAATTGCCGCAGTATAATCTGAGCCGCCCCTTCCCAATGTGGTAGTGATGCCTTTTTTATCTGATGCAATAAAACCGGGGATAATGGCAATGGAAGTGTCAAGTGAAAAAAAGAAAGATTGAATATTTTTATTTGTCGATATAAAATCAACATTAGCTGTACCGAATTGAGAATCGGTTATAATAAGTTCCCTGGCATCTTTCCATGTATTATTTAAACCGAGTGATTTTAATTTTGCCGCAAATATCTGAGAAGATAATAATTCACCATTGCTGATGATTGAATCTTTTGTACGCAGCGATAATTCTTTTAATAAAAAAACGCCATTGCAGGTATCTTCAATTTTATTAAATCGTTTTTTCACCATGCTTAACACACTGCTTTGCTGATCGATCGGGATTAGATCTTTTACAGTATTAAGATGCCTCTGCTCAATGAGATGAAGTTTTTCCTTATAAGAAATATCACCATTTGAAGCGAAGGTGGCTGCTTCCAGCAAACCATCTGTAATACCTCCAAGAGCAGAAAGAACAATAACTATTTTATCATCATTTTTTACTGCCTGCTGAATAATTGCAACGACACTGTTTATATTTTTCGCATTCGCTACAGAACTACCGCCGAATTTTAAAACTTGCATATTTTATCTTTACTAAGTTAATGGATCTGTGGTGTGAAATATTTTTTGTTTTGAGAGAAGCTAAAAAGCCCAATGGCGATATGAAAATATTTAACCCTTGCAGGTTGTAATAATAGTGGTAATAGAAGTAAAAACTACCTCTGTTGGCATGAGGGAACAAATATGATTGCTGTTGTTTATCACGATTAAAAGCTCGAAAATAAGCAAATTGAACGAGAAGGTGAAATGTAAACGAAATTTTTGAAGTATTTTCATTCTCCCAACGATTGCTGCTTTTTGATTTTTATTAATTTTTTAGATCATGGATAACCAGGCTTTACGTGGATTGCAGCATTTTAAAAATTATGTTGGCATAAAATTTCAGCTGTATAATAGTTTATTCACTTCTTTGCCATTTCACCGCATTGAAAAAACAGGCATTCTTTTATCATTGTTTTTAAATAATTGTGAAGAAGGTTATAAGAAAAAGCTCAGCCCTTCAGAGATAGTTGAAGATTTTTTTATAAAGCATACTACTTATACCACCCAGCCAGAAAAGCTGGACATCCTTTTCAGATTTATCCAATTTGTAGAAAGGCAGGTGGTTTTATTTGATGCATTGGAAGATGCGGCATTTACACAGGTACATGATACAAGTGGTGCCGGTACACTAAAACAACTGGAACTGGAAGTACTGCAAAATAATAAAGAAGATGCCCTGTCAAAAAAGCTGGAAGATTTTTGTATTACAATGGTTCTTACAGCACATCCTACACAATTTTATCCCGGGTCTGTGTTGGGCATTATCAATGATCTTTCAAAATCGCTTGCAGAGAATAATACAGCACAGATAAATATGTACCTGCAGCAACTGGGTAAAACTCCTTTTTTTAAAAAAGAAAAGCCAACTCCTTATGATGAAGCATTGAGCCTCTTATGGTATCTTGAAAATATTTTTTTTGCTGCTGCCGGCAGAATTATTTCTTTTTTAAAAAATCAATTCCCTGAGGCAGTTCATCAAAATAATCCAATCATTAAGATGGGCTTCTGGCCGGGTGGAGACAGGGATGGCAACCCATTTGTAAATACAGAAACCACATTAAAAGTTGCAGATGCTTTAAGAGGCGGAATTATAAAATGCTATTACCTCGACATTCGAAAACTAAGGCGGAGGCTCACTTTCAAGGGAGTGGATATTATTCTTGCAGAACTGGAAAAGGAATTGTATAATAATATTTTTATCCCGGGCCAACGTACACCGCTAACCAAAGAGGATATCCTTACTTCATTAAATAAGATAAAAGAAATTCTTATTTATCAGCATAACGGGTTGTTTCTTCACCTGGTTAATAATCTCATAAATAAAGTGAATGTTTTCGGATTACATTTTGCTTCGCTTGATATGAGGCAGGAAAGCTCTGTTCACAATATTGTGTTACAGGAAATTGCATTAGAAGATAAAATTCTTCCTGCGGATTATTCAGAATTAAGTATAGAAAAAAAGATTGAATTTCTTACCAATAATAAAAAACCGCTTCCCGATCATGATTACAAAACTGCAATTGTAAATGATACTATCAATACCATAAAGGCAATTAAATTAATTCAGGCCTACAATGGAGAATCAGGATGTAACCGGTACATTATCAGTCAATGTAACTGTGCATTGAATGTGATGGAAGTGTATGGCTTATTTATTTTATGCGGATGGCAAAAAAAAGAAATGAATATTGATATTGTTCCTCTTTTTGAAACCATTGACGATCTGCAAAACGCTGCAACCATCCTAAAAACTTTATATCAGAATGAAGAATATTCTCAACATTTAAAAAGAAGAAATAATTGCCAGACAATTATGCTTGGCTTTTCTGATGGCACAAAAGATGGCGGTTATTTAATGGCCAACTGGAGCATTTATAAAGCAAAAGAGCAACTTACAGCAATTTCAAAAGAATATAATATTGATGTGATTTTCTTTGATGGCCGTGGCGGCCCGCCTGCAAGAGGAGGTGGTAAAACACATAAGTTCTATGCATCTATGGGGAAAAATATTTCTAACAAAGAGATACAATTAACCATTCAGGGGCAAACCGTAAGCTCCAACTTTGGAACCATTGATTCTGCCCAATATAATATCGAGCAATTGATACATGCAGGAATTTCGAACGAGCTTTTCGGGAATAAGAATATTACCTTGGAAAAAGATGAAGAAGATCTATTACAGGAATTAGCCAATGAAAGTTTTACTGCCTATAATGAGTTAAAAAATCATTCGGACTTTCTGGATTATTTGGTACATATTAGTCCGCTACGATTTTACAGCGAAACAAATATCGGCAGCCGGCCTGCAAAACGTACCGGTACAAATAAATTAGATTTAAAAGATCTGCGTGCCATCCCATTTGTTGGAGCCTGGAGCCAGCTTAAGCAAAATGTGACCGGTTTTTATGGTGTTGGCACTGCATTGCAAAAATTAGAAAAGCAGGGAAAGTTCAATAAGATAAAATCATTGTATCAAAACTCATTATTTTTTAAAACACTTATTGATAACTGCGAAATGGCTATGAAGAAATGTTTCTTCCCATTAACCGAATATTTATCAAAAGATGAAAAATATGGTGAGATATGGAATATGATCTATCAGGAATATACAATCACAGAAAAATATCTTTTTCAACTCAGCGGAAAAAACGAATTGATGGCTGATTACCCTGTTGAGCAATTATCAATAAGTATGAGAGAAAGAATTGTTTTACCATTGGTAACCATTCAGCAGTTTGCTATTGCGCAAATCAGTAAAATAGAAAAAGAGATGGTAAAAAATCCTTTAAAAGATACGTATGAAAAGCTTGTAATACGCTGCTCCTTTGGCATTATCAATGCCGGAAGGAATTCTGCATAGGTAGAAAAAACATTTTTCCTGGATAAAAACAGTGAGACCATGCAATACAAACGAGGCAGACAAAGCATTTGACCTTACTTCAATTTTATTTTATTTTATTTACAATTTCCAGTTCACCAATTGATAAAGATTCCCACCATTCATCGGTTACATCTTCCAACCTGTATTCGGTATCAATATCATAATCACCATTTTCATCAATTTCGTAAAAGCAATTGTTTAAGGTATCTAACACACTGTTTATTGATTTTAATTCCACAAAAAATAATCTGCTTACTATTTTTTTATTTGCTTTTAGTTCAAGAAGTTCAACCCTTTTTTCAAGATCTCCAATTTTGTCATCTCTCCAGGCTAAAAAAATACATGCAATTAAAATTGCAAAAATGAAAGCTATTATTATTACAGTTGACATGTTGATTTCAAAGTTTAAACGCTGCAAATTCAATTTATACAAATTCTCTTAAATACCCCTTAGTCAATAAGATATTTCTTTTTTGATTCAGGAGTTTGCATCAAGTTAATTTATTTATTGAAATTTTTCTATACTTCTTTGTGAAGGCATTTATTTCTCATCTTAAAAAAGCCTTCCATAGAAATGAAAAGCCTGTGGATAGTTCCCCCAATGGAAAAGATTCCAAAACTACATTTCCTACTCATGTTAAGAGTTGTAAAATTTTCATTTTAACTTAATGCGAGCTTATGTGTATAAGAGGGTTGAAGTTTTTTGTATGCAGGTTTGATTATTTTCTTTTCAAGAACTAAAAAGTAAGTCCAGCTTAACACCATAGACAATACGAGGCTAGCCAGAATTGAAATTTTTGCAATATCTCTATATTGCTCACCCTGAAACGCCAGAGTTGTTGTAAAAATTGACATGGTAAATCCAATACCTGCAAGGGAACCTGTACCCAATAATTGCTTTAAGTTAGTATTGGTGGGTAATTTTGCAATTTTAAAAGAAATCATTACCCTACTGAAAATAAAAATACCAACTGGCTTACCAATTACTAACCCTGCAATAATACCTATACTTATTGAATCTTTTAAAGAATTGACTATATCAGGCGGCACCATAATTGCAGTGTTTGCTAAGGCAAAAAGTGGCAGAATAATAAAATTTACAACTTTGTGTATTGCCATTTCAAGTTTTGGTAAAGAATTTACCGGCATGGCAAATGCCACCAACACTCCGCTAATACTTGCTTCGATTCCTGAATTAAAAATCATATACCACAATATGAATGACAGAATAATTTGTAGAGCTCCAGGTTTGATTTTACGGTAATTACAAAGCCATAACAATCCATAAACAAAAGCGCCAATCAGAAGAAATATCCATTTTATTTTACTGCCGTAAAACAATGCAATAACTACAATTGCACCCAGGTCATCGATAATTGCAAGAGCCATCAAAAATATTTTAAGACTTGCAGGTACCCTTTTCCCGAATAATGAAGCAATGCCCAGGGAAAATGCTATATCTGTTGCTGTGGGTATTCCCCAGCCATGTGCAAACCCTGAATTAATATTGAATGCAGTAAAGATAAGTGCCGGTACAATCATTCCCCCCAGAGCGGCGCCAAAAGGAAGAACAGCTTTTTTAAAACTTGAAAGTTCACCAACAAGCAATTCACGTTTTATTTCCATCCCGGCAAACAAAAAGAAAATTGCCATCAGAAAATCATTAATCCATTTCAAACCGGAATGTGGAAGATTTACCGGCACGCTGTAATGCAAATCGCTATTCCAGATTCCCCGATACCATTCTCCGTTTACTGAATTGGATAATACTAATGACAAAACTGTGCAAGAAAGTAAAAGGATGCCTGTAAACCTACTATCTGAGATAAAAATTCTCAAAGGGTTGATTGCTTTTCTTATAAGATGTTTCATCCTTTTACTTTTAATTTTTAAAAGTTATTTTGGAAAGGAAACATGCTGCAAAAAAATATCTACAGCATGTTTCCGGAAATTAATATCTACTAATCTACATATCCATGAACACCCATTTCAGGTATATCAAGACCAGCAATTTGATCTGCATCACTTGATCTAAGCCCGATTGTTTTAGCACATATTTTGAAGAATATGTACATCACAATAAACACAAATACAAAGCAAGTCAGGCCTCCGATCAGTTCTGCCAAAAACTGGCTGGCATCACCATAGAATAATCCTTTTACTGTTCCGGGAACACCATTCCACCCATCGCCATAAGAGCCATCTGCAAATAATCCTAATGAAAGCACACCCCAAAATCCGTTTACACCATGAACAGCAATAGCTCCCACAGGGTCATCAATTTTTAATTTCCGGTCAATGAAGAAATATGCCCATATAACCAAAACACCTGAGATAGCGCCAATAATAACAGCAGACGTTGCAGTCACAAATGCGCATGGAGCAGTAATAGCTACTAAGCCGGCAAGCATACCATTGGCCATCATACTCGGATCCCATTTCCCATCTTTAATTTTCATGTAAAGTGCCGCTATAACAGCTCCACTTGCACTGGCCAGCATAGTATTTACTGCAATAACAGAAATCCGCAGATCAGTACCTGCCAATGTTGAACCCGGATTAAAACCAAACCAACCGAAGGCTAATATAAAACAACCCAGTAATGCCATTGGGATATTATGAGCCGGTATAGTATTTACTGTCCCATCTTTACCATATTTGCCAACACGAGGTCCGATAACAATAGCTCCAGCCAAAGCAGCTACACCACCTACCATGTGTACAACAGAGGATCCCGCAAAATCTACATGCCCATGACCTAAATGAAAATTAACTCCTAATTGTGAAAGCCATCCGGCACCCCAAACCCAGTTTCCGAATATTGGATATACAAACATTGATATGAAAAACCCAAAAATGAAAAATGATTTGAATTTCCACCTTTCAGCCATAGCACCTGTCGGAATGGTTGCAGTAGTATCCATAAACACCATTTGGAATAGGAACAATGCAAATACGCCAACATCATAGACTTTGCTGTTGAGAAAATATCCTGCGCTACCGATGATACCAAAGTCATGTCCAAAAAGATGCACAGTTACTTCGTGTGTTAATCCCGGAGTTCCTCCCAATGCTGCAACAGAGCCTACGCCACCAAACATAAATGCAAAACCACAGATCCAAAATCCGATCATCCCAATTACATAAATCATAAAGTTCATAGCCATTGTGTGTGCCACATTTTTTTTCTGTGTAAAACCGGTTTCAACTAAAGCAAAACCTGCCTGCATAAACATTACAAGAAACCCTGCAATTAAGGTCCACATAATATTTATTGCAATTCTGTTGTGGCCAACAGTATCACCGATCTCTTGTAAAGTTGGCGCACCTGCTGTGGCTGCTGGAACATCTTTGATTGTTCCTGTGGTAGCCCCTGAAGGATCAATTTGTGAAAATGTTTCTACCGGCACAATCATCATTATCAATAATAAAATTGACACGCCCCAAAAAATGTAAGATGGTATTCTACCTTTTAAAATATTTTTTAAATACATGATTTTTTAAATTTTAGTGATCAAAAAAGTAATTAGTTAGAATGTAATTTCTCAGCCTGTTATTAAAAATGATATACAGCTGCGATTAAGAAATTACCATTGGCTTTTGTACCTGTTCCATTTGATTTTGCATAAATTTCTTTGCTTGCATTTTCAAACCGTACCTCAGGAATAATCACGAGGTTATCAATTCTGAAGTTTGCTGAAAGCGTCGTTTCAAAAACGCTTCCGCCACCGGGAATTGCTGCAAATACATTTTGCTGTTTTTCATCACTGAAATATTCTGTACGAAGAGTTAATCCAAACCAACTTGCTGGATCAACGTTTAAATAAAGAGCAGAACCCCACCATTTTTGACCTGAGGAATATTTGCGGGCTAACTGATATTTAGTTGTGTTGATAGTTCCGTTATAACCGATACTGAATTTGGTACTGACGGTGAAAGTGGCCACCACATCAAATTGATTCACCTTTGCAGAATCCAAAGGACGTTGACCACTCATAAAATTCACATACGCCTTCACTTTGTCATTCGGCGTTATACTATATTGAGCTATTATATGTTTTTTACTATTTGGTGGAGCTGTTTTCATGTCAACCGGGTTTGTGATTCCCAGCATAAACCCATTCTTACCAGCAGTTATTTCAGCCTTTAGACCCGTATGAAAAAACGGACCATAAGAGAACATGTATGACGTGCTATAATTACGATTAGAATAAGCATCAACAAGCTCATAACCAACATGCGTAGCGCAACTTCCAAGACTGAGCTTTAACCAGTTTGTCGGAGAATAGGTAAGCAGAAGTTGTTTGATGGCTGCAGTAATCCCATCATCATTATAAGAAAACTCTTTTGCACGTTGGCCAAAGCCCAGGTCAGCCATCATGCCTACTTTGCCAATCGTATGCTCCACCTTCACAGAAGCCATTCCTAATTCAAATGAATTATGAGAATTGGTAAAGCTTGTTTTATTATTACCGGCTTGTTTATTAAAATCATACTTGTAATAAACATCAACAGAACCGGAAATAACTGTTTTAGGTTTGGATTCTTCTGCAGTGGCAGTTCCTGAAGTAGTAGAGTCAGGATTGATTACCTCAAGTTTGTTTGTTTGTGCAACAGCAAAATAAAATATGCTCATTGCAACGCAAGACGTCAAAATTTTCCTTAACATTGTTTTAGATTTAAAGGTTCAAAAATGAAAGGGTATAGCTGATTAACTTTTCTCAGAAGTTAATCGTTTCGGCTATGCCCTTTTCTTCTTCAGTTAAAGCACCATTATGTTTTACCAGTAAAGTGCCTTGTAAATATTTTTCATTATGTTGTGATGCATCTAATCCCAGTTCTTCATCTGCCTTACTTACTCTCATAGGCATTACCCAATTGATAAATTTAAATATGCCGTAAGAGGCAGAAAAACTATAAGCCACAACGATAGATAAGCCTTTCAACTGTGTAAAAAAGAATGCAGGATTTCCATAAAACAATCCATCATTCCCACCACTATTAATATTTTTAGTTGCAAAAATTCCTGTCATAATCATACCAACTATACCACCGATACCATGACATGGAAAAACATCGAGTGTATCATCTAAAATAGATTTTGATTTATAGTAAACTGCAATATTTGAAATAAGTGAAGCTACTGCTCCAATAAATATGCTTTGTGGTATTGCAACAAAACCTGCAGCAGGAGTAATAGCTACAAGCCCAACTACAGCGCCAATGCAGAATCCCAGCACGGAAGGTTTTTTTCCTTTCAATACATCAAAAAACATCCAGGCCAATCCACCTGCGGCAGCCGCAGTATTTGTAGTGGCAAATGCAGAAACTGATAAAGCATTCGCTCCTCCTGCAGAGCCTGCATTAAAGCCAAACCATCCAAACCAGAGCAGCCCGGTTCCAATTAAAACATAAGGAATATTCGCAGGTGGAATTTCTTTATTTTCAATATGAACTTTTCTACGCTTTAAAACTAATGCACCTGCTAAAGCAGCACAACCTGCAGAAATATGAACTACTGTTCCTCCTGCAAAATCAAGTACGCCCATTTTAAATAAAAATCCATCAGGATGCCAGGTCCAGTGAGCAATAGGCGCATACACGAAAAGGCTGAACATAACAATAAAAAGTATGTAAGAAGAAAAACGAATTCTTTCAGCTACAGCACCTACTACCAGGCTTGGAGTAATAATAGCAAACATTAATTGAAAAAGTGCGAACAACATCAATGGAATAGTTGGCGCTAAACTCCATGGCGCTCCTGAACTTACACCTTTAAAAAAGAGATGAGAAAACGGATTGCCGATGAAACCTCCGATTGATTCACCAAAACAAAGACTATATCCAACTGTAACCCATAAGATACTTACAATCCCCGTGGCTACAAAACTTTTGATCATGGTGGAAAGAACATTCTTCCTGTGAACCATTCCTCCATAAAAAAAAGCTAAGCCGGGAGTCATTAAAAATACAAGAGCAGTTGCTACAATTATCCAGGCAATATCTGCAGAATTATATTTGCCACCATCATTAAAAGTTGCAAATGATGGAATAAAAATAGCAGCGATGGCAACAACCATCAAAACAATAAATGGGATTGTTTGGCTTACAGATATTTTTTTCATTTTTTATCATTTATTTATTCAAACATACCAAAAAAAATGCAATTGCAAAATATTATTTATATATTTTATATTTTAATATAATAAAAAAATATTGTTATATACTGATTATCAGTCGAATAAAATAATAATAAGTTTTTCCACAAAACTATGTTGATAAAAATATATTATATTTATAATTTTATAATATGTTTAATCAAACTTTTGAAATACTAAAAAACCTGCCAAAAGCAGGTTCCATTAAAAATTAAAGTACAAGAAAATTAAGCCTTTTGAAAAATATTATTATCCTTTGCTTCCAGCAAAGAATAGCCAGTAAGGTACTCATCTACTTTTCGGGCACATTCTCTTCCTTCTGAGATAGCCCAAACAACAAGTGATTGTCCCCGACGCATATCGCCGGCAGTAAATATTTTGGGAATATTTGTATGGTATGAGTTTTCTGTAGCTTTTACATTACCGCTCTCGTCCAGTTCAATTTCTAACTGGTTTAATAAACCTTTATGCAGAGGATGAACAAAGCCCATTGCCAGCAAAGCAACTTCGCAGGGAATTTGTGTTTCACTGCCTGCTACTTCTACAAATTGTGCAGGTTTATTTTCTTCTGTGAATTTCCATTCAAGATCAACAATTTTCAGAGCTTTGAGATTTCCATTGTCATCACCTATAAATTCTTTTGTAGCAATAGCCCAATGACGTTGCACTCCCTCTTCATGAGAACTGGTTGTTTTTAAAATCATTGGGTAAGTTGGCCAAGGCATAAAAGCAGTTCGGTTTTCAGGTGGCTTGGGCAATAATTCAAATTGTGTAACAGACGATGCTTTGTGACGATTAGCTGTTCCCACACAATCACTTCCTGTATCCCCACCACCAATTACCACTACATTTTTACCTGTTGCAAAAATGTCTTTCCCTTCCACTTTTTTGTTTGATACTCTTTTGTTTTGCTGTGTTAAAAAATCCATGGCAAAATGAATTCCGTTCAATTGTCTTCCGGGAATATTCAAATCTCTTGGAACAGTTGAACCACCAGCTAATACAATTGCATGATATTCTCTCAGCAGATCATTTATATTGATATCAATACCAACTTCGGCATTGCATTTAAATACAATACCTTCCTCTTCCATTAATTTCACTCTTCTGTCTATCACCCATTTTTCTAATTTAAAATCAGGTATACCATATCTCAATAACCCTCCCGGTGCGTCGTCTCTTTCAAAAACTACAACCGTATGACCAGCATAATTTAATTGTGATGCTGCAGCCAAACCCGCAGGACCCGACCCCACAATAGCTATTTTTTTGCCTGTTCGAATATGAGGTATTATGGGTTGTACATAACCATTATCAAAGGCAATTTCTATAATATGTTTTTCTATTTCTTCAATTGTAACTACAGGTGCATTGATACCTAATACACAAGATGTTTCGCAGGGTGCAGGGCAGATTCTTCCGGTAAATTCAGGAAAATTATTAGTAGAAGAAAGTATATCATATGCCTCCTTCCAGCTTTTGCGATAAACTGCATCATTAAACTCGGGAATTACATTTCCTAACGGGCAACCTTGATGACAAAAGGGAACGCCACAGTCCATGCAGCGGGCAGATTGCTGGTTGAGTTTCTCATCAGAATATCTTTCAATAAATTCATTATAATCATTTATTCTTTCCTGCGGCGGACGCTTTGCAGGAAGTTCTCTTGTAAATTCTAAAAAGCCTGTTACTTTACTCATACCCTCTAACTCCCTGAAGGGAGAATTTTTATGTTTTTGTAAAATTAAATTTCAATTATTACTTAAATTCTTTTACGATGGAAACAATAGCTTTTTCATTCAACACTTTCTTATAATCTTTTGGAAATACCTTCACAAAATTTTTCAACTGGTTATCAAAATCATTCAACACAAATTTTGCAACAGTGCTATTAGTATATTGATAATGTTTACTGATCATTTCATGTAATAACTTTTCATCATATTCCTCAATCCTGTCAAGATCAACCATTGTTTTATTGCACATTGAATCAAGCCTGCGTTGTACATCATAAACGTAAGCAATGCCACCACTCATACCTGCTGCAAAATTTCTACCTGTTTCACCAAGTATGATAACATTACCGCCGGTCATGTATTCACAACCATGATCACCAACACCTTCCACCACTACGTTTGCGCCTGAATTACGAACAGCAAACCTTTCACCTGCTTTCCCCCTGATAAAAACTTCGCCTGATGTAGCGCCATAAAGCGCAACATTACCTACAATAATATTTTCTTCGGGAAGAAAGGCTGCATTCTTTGATGGATATATAATAAGTTTTGCGCCACTCAACCCTTTACCAAAATAATCATTTGCATCTCCTTCCAGTTCAAGCGTTACACCCCTGGTATTAAAAGCTGCAAAACTTTGCCCTGCCGTACCTATAAATTTAAAATGAATCGTATCATCGGGCAAGCCATTTGCTTTATACCGTTTTGTAATTTCATTTGATAAAATTGTTCCTGTTGTTCTATCAGTATTTTTTAAAAGGAATTCTCCAAATATTTTTTGCTGATTATCCAATGCTGGTTTTGCAGCTTTTAATAAATTCCAATCAAGCACTTCACTCAAGCCATGATCCTGTTCTTCGGATTTATATAATCCTGTAAATTCTGAAGCAGGCTGTTTGTATAAGACAGGAGACAGATCAACGTTACGGTATTTCCAGTGAGTAATGTTTTCTTTCTTTTCTAAAAAATCAACCTGGCCTACCATTTCATTTATAGTTTTAAAACCCAGCTCAGCCATGATTTCTCTTAACTCCTGCGTTAAAAATTTAAAGAGATTAACAACATGATCCGCATCACCTGTAAATAGTTTACGCAATTCTTTATTCTGAGTTGCAACTCCTACAGGACATGTGTTGAGATGGCATTTACGCATCATGATACAACCCTCAACTATTAATGCAGCGGTTGCAACTCCCCACTCTTCGGCTCCAAGTAAAGTGGCAATTGCAATATCACGTCCGGTTTTTAATTGTCCGTCGGTTTGCACAACTACCCTGCTTCTTAATTTATTTTTTACAAGTGTTTGATGCGTTTCTGCAAGACCTAATTCCCACGGTAAGCCTGCATGTTTTATAGAACTTATCGGTGATGCACCAGTTCCTCCATCATGACCGGAAATTAATATCACATCTGCTTTTGCTTTAGTAACACCTGCTGCAATGGTTCCTACACCTGCTTTGGAAACAAGTTTTACATTTATTCTTGCTTTTCTGTTTGCGTTTTTTAAATCAAAAATTAATTGTGCAAGATCTTCAATTGAATAAATATCGTGATGAGGTGGTGGCGAAATCAACCCAACACCGGGTATAGCATGACGAACTCTACCAATCCAATCATCTACCTTATCGCCCGGTAACTGTCCTCCTTCTCCCGGCTTTGAACCTTGTGCCATTTTAATCTGCAATTCATCTGCTTCGGTTAAATACAGGCTCGTTACCCCAAATCTTGCTGAAGCAACTTGTTTAATTGCGCTTCTCATAGAATCACCGTTAGGCAATTTTTCATACCGGCTTTCATCTTCACCACCTTCGCCTGTATTACTTTTTCCACCAAGCCTGTTCATTGCAATAGCCAGTGTGGTATGGGCTTCCCATGAAATGGAGCCAAAGGACATTGCACCTGTTGCTAAACGTTTGTAAATATTTTCTGCAGGTTCTACCTCATCAATTGAAATTGACGGACGATTGTGTTTGAATTGAAATAAACTTCTTAGTGTTACTGCTTTTTCACTTTGCTCGTTTACGAGCTTTGAATATTTTTTGAAGATATTATAGTCATTTAATCTTGTAGAGTATTGCAGCAGGTGAATGGTTTGCGGATTAAATAAATGAAACTCGCCCTTTCTTCTCCATTCATAAATACCTCCCACCTGTAAACCATTTACAGGCATACTTGATTTACTGAAAGAGAAGAAATGTTTAGATAATGTTTCTTTTGCAATCTCATCAAGTCCCATTCCTTCAATCCTTGAAATTGCTCCTGTAAAATATTTATCAACAACCGATTTATTTAAACCAATAATTTCCAAAATTTGTGCACCCTGGTAAGACTGCAATGTTGAGATTCCCATTTTTGAGAATACTTTCAGCAAGCCATCGCAAATTGCTTTTATATAATTCTTTCTTAACTCTTCCCATGATAAATCGGTTTGCAGAGATCCATTAGCTTTCATATTGCGAATGGTTGCCAATGCCAGGTAAGGATTAATGGCGGTTGCACCAAACGCTATTAAACAGGCAAAGTGATGTACTTCCCAAACATCCCCGGCTTCAATTACCAAACCAACCTGTCCCCGATAACCTTTTCTTATAAGATGATGGTGAACAGCCGCTGTTGCTAATAAAGAAGGGATCGGTGCATGCTCGGAATCTATTGCTCTATCAGATAAAATCAAAACTTCAAAACCATCCTCAACGGCATCTACAGCATATCTGCATAAGCGGTCTAACCCTTTTTGTAATGAGCCTGGTTTACCATCTGCTATAAAATATGTTTGCAATGTTTTTGCCTGAAAGATACCTGTATCAATACTACGGAGTTTTTCCAGTTCTCCACTTTTAAGAATTGGTTGTTTTAAAGCCACAGTATGGCAATGCTTCGGATCTTCATCTAATAAGTTTCCATTATTACCTACAAACGTAGCAAGGCTCATCACTAATTGCTCACGGATCGGGTCTATTGGCGGGTTGGTAACCTGCGCAAATAATTGTTTAAAATAACTGCTTAAATGCTGTGGCTGATCGCTGAGAATAGCTAATGGTACATCAGTACCCATTGAACCAATGGGCTCTTTTGCATGTAAAGCCATTGGTGCGATAATAGAATCTATATCCTCACGGCTATAACCAAATGCTTTTTGATATTTTAGTACTGAATCGTCTGAAAGATGTGTGAAAGTTACTCTTGGCTCATCTAATTCATCCAGCCGTATTTTATATTTATTAAGCCACTCATCATACGGTTTTTGCGAGCATATTTGTTGCTTTAATTCTTCATCACTGATAATTCTTCCGTTCTCAAGATCCACAACAAACATTTTACCTGGCTGAAGTCTTCCTTTTTCCTTAATGAGTTCAGGAGCTATTGGTAATACTCCTGTTTCAGATGCCATTATAACTCTGTCATCGGTTGTAATGCAGTATCGTGAAGGACGCAAACCATTTCTATCCAATGTAGCGCCAATTATTTTTCCATCTGTAAAAGTAATTGAAGCAGGACCATCCCATGGTTCCATAAATGAAGCATGAAATTCATAAAATGCTTTTTTTACAGGATCCATGTGTTCATTGCCATCCCATGCTTCGGGAATCAACATCATCATTACATGCGGAATGGAACGTCCGCATAAAGTGAGTAATTCAATCATATTATCGAGGCAGGCAGAATCTGACTGACCTTGTTCCACAACGGGCAAAATCATTTCCATTTCTTCTTTACTAAAATAGAGAGAGGTAAAATTTCTCTCACTTGTTCTAAGCCAGTTTAAATTTCCCTGTAAAGTATTTATCTCTCCATTATGTGCTATATAACGAAATGGCTGCGCCAATTTCCAGGAAGGAAAAGTGTTGGTAGCAAAACGTGAATGGATCAAACCAAATGCAGAAACAATTCTTTTATTGCTTAGGTCAGGAAAATATGTACGCAACTGAAGACTGGTAAGCTGCCCTTTATAAATAACTGTTTTGTAAGATAATGAAGCAACATAAAAACCAACTGCATCTTTTCTTACCGTATTGTTTATTGTTTGAGTTGAGTAATTTCTTAATACAAATAACTTACGCTCAAAATCATCAGGATTATTGATATGATCGGGGCATGCAATAAAAACCTGTTCAATTTCCGGTTCTACGGATAGGGCTGTAATCCCAATATCATCAGTGTTTACAGGCACTTTGCGATAACCCAGAATTTCTAATCCAACCTTTTCTGCTGAGCGGTTAAAAATGTCACGACATTCTTCTTTTAAACGGATATCTTTTGGGAAAAATAAAACACCTACTCCATATTTACCATAAGATGGTAAATGAATGCCAAGCTTTATACATTCATCAAAAAAAAATTCATGCGGGGTTTGGATGAGAATACCTGCACCATCACCTGTATTATTCTCGCAGCCACATGCACCACGATGCTCCATGTTTTCTAAAATAGTTAAAGCGTCTGAAACTATCTGGTGGCTCTTATTACTTTTTATATTGGCAACAAAGCCGATACCGCATGAGTCATGTTCAAATTGAGAAGAGTATAAACCTTTACCTGCCATATATTAATTAAATAATTAAAATGTTTGATAAGTTTTACATTTAACAGCAAGCAATTGTTTTAAAACACATATGGTTCCTGCTGTTCACCATGTTTTTTTGCAATAAAAAAATTGCAATCGTATCCTTCCGAAATTATCTTTAATTGTCCTTATTAAATAATTAAATATGTACTCATTATACAATCGCCAACTTATATATTTTTTTTGGAAAACCACTGTGGTAAAGGAATTTAGTCATCATCAATTACGCTGTCCAACAATTAGCAGGCACTCCAGATATATAAATCACTTTGCTTTTTTTAGTTTTTTAAAATGGTTGACTTATCTTTGGTCAAACGGGAAAACAAAAATATGCTTAATTAATGAAGTTTTTTTCTTCCATAATGTATATGTGTACTCCATGCAACTGTATGTGTTGTTGTTGCTGATCTATTTGGTTACTCTGCCCACAACCATTTCCGATTTCCCGCTATTATTTTTTTCGATTTTTTTAACGCCTCACCGGTAAAATTTTTACAACATGTTTCTCACGCTAAAAAACAAAATGCCACAAATAGCAAACCAGGTAAGTGTTTTAAGCATTGATGAACTTTTATCACAATTAAGCAAACAATTTCCGGGTAAAGTAACTTTTTCTACCAGCTTTAGTTTTGAAGATCAGGCAATTGCTCATAAAATTTTAATCAATCAACTGCCAATTAGCATTTTTACATTAGATACCGGCAGGCTTTTTCCTGAAACTTATTCAGTGTGGAACGCCACAAACGAAAGATACAATACACATATTAAGGCTTACTATCCCGATCATTCTTTACTCGAAAAATTTATTGCAGAAAAAGGTCCAAATTCTTTTTATGAATCTGTTGAAAACAGAAAAGGATGTTGCTACATCCGCAAAGTTGATCCTTTAAAAAGAGCATTGAAAGGTAATGCGGTATGGATAACCGGTCTTCGTGCCGGGCATTCTGCTTCACGTCATGATATGCCACAGGTTGAGTGGGATGAAGGAAACCAGATCATAAAATATCACCCGCTACTTTATTGGTCAACTGAAGATGTGAAGCAATACATCAATCAAAATAATATTCCATACAATCCATTACACGATAAAGGTTTTGTAAGTATCGGGTGTGCACCATGTACAAGAGCCATTAAGCCCGGAGAAGATTTTAGAGCAGGTCGCTGGTGGTGGGAAGACAGCGCTAGTAAAGAATGTGGTTTACATGTACATGTTGTAGATTAAAAATTTTGAAAGAATAAAAATTAAGAGATGAGTAAGTATCATTTAGATTATTTGGGACAATTGGAATCAGAAGCCATTCACATTATGCGTGAAGTAGCAGGGCAGTTTGAGAGGCCGGCATTATTATTCTCCGGCGGAAAGGATTCTATTACCCTTGTGCATCTGGCATTAAAAGCATTTCGTCCGGGAAGATTTCCATTTCCTTTAGTGCATATTGATACAGGTCACAATTTTCCTGAAGCATTAAATTTTAGAGATGAACTGGTAAATAAAATTGGGGAGAAACTGATCGTTCGCAAAGTAGAAGATACCATTAAACAAAAAAATCTTACCGAACAAAAGGGAAAGTTTGCCAGCCGCAATGCCTTGCAAACCTATACGCTGCTTGATATTATTGAAGAGTTCAAATTTGATGCACTTATCGGCGGAGCAAGAAGAGACGAAGAAAAAGCAAGAGCCAAAGAAAGAATATTTTCTGTTAGAGATGAGTTTGGTCAGTGGAACCCCAAACTTCAACGACCAGAGCTATGGAATATATACAATGGTAAAATTCATAAAGGAGAAAATGTTCGTGCATTCCCTATTAGTAACTGGACAGAGCTGGATGTATGGAATTATATACGTAGCGAAAAAATCGAATTGCCTTCTATTTATTTCGCTCATGAAAGAGAAGTGCTGGAACATGAAGGCCAGTTGGTGGCTGTGTCAGAATATATTCAACTGGAACAAACGGATGTAATACTAAAAAAGAAGGTGCGATACAGAACAGTTGGTGATATGACATGTACTGCTGCGGTTGAATCAAATGCAACCGGTATTGATGATATCATTAACGAGATAATTGCAACCAAAACAAGCGAAAGAGGCGAAACAAGAATTGATGATAAGGTATCGGAAGCAGCGATGGAGGACAGGAAGACGATCGGATATTTTTAACCCCCAAACCCCCTAAAGGGGGAATAGGGTAAGCTCTTTTATAAATGATAATTTATTTTTCTAACCATCAGTATTTTAAGCAAATTTAATACTGATACAAACTAAGTTTCCCTTTAGGGGACAGGGGTATGGACATTCTAAGATTTATAACTGCCGGAAGTGTTGACGATGGAAAGAGTACTTTGATTGGTCGTTTGTTGTACGACAGCAAATCTATTCTGATTGATCAACTGCAGGCGATTGAAAAACAAAGTAAGAATAAAGAAGAAGGCGAGATTGATCTTGCATTGCTCACTGATGGCTTGCGTGCAGAGAGAGAGCAGGGAATTACGATTGATGTTGCTTACAAATATTTTTCCACCCCTAAGCGTAAATTCATTATTGCTGATGCACCGGGGCATATTCAATACACACGTAACATGGTTACCGGCGCATCTAATGCAGAGTTGGCAATTATTTTGGTGGATGCAAGAAACGGAGTTGTAGAGCAAACACGCCGCCATTCTATCATTACTTCTTTGCTGAATATACCGCATGTGGTGGTAGCCATTAATAAAATGGACCTTGTAAATTATTCGCAGGACGTGTACAACAATATTGTAATTGATTACGAAAAAGTAGCAAACTCACTTGAACTTAAAGACGTAAAGTATATTCCCATCAGTGCATTGAATGGCGATAATATTGTAGATAAACTTGATAATCTTTCGTGGTATGAAGGTGAATCTTTATTGCATCATTTAGAAAATATTGAACTGGATTCTGTTATCAATCTTACAGATGCAAGATTCTGTGTGCAATATGTTATTCGTCCGCAAGTCGCTGACCTGCACGATTACAGGGGTTATGCAGGTAAGATAATCAGCGGTATCTACCGCAAAGGCGATAAAATAATTGTTCAGCCATCCGGAATAGAAAGTACTATTAAAGCTATAGAAATCGGAGGCAAAGAAATTGATGAAGCGTTTGCTCCGCAAAGTGTAGTGTTGCATCTTGAAGATGATATAGATGTTTGTCGCGGAGACATGATCATACATCGCGATAATCAACCTAAAACCGAACAGGAATTTGAAGCGCTCGTGTGCTGGATGGGCAACAAACCTTTGGTGCCCGGCAATAAATATTTCTTACAGATAAACAGCAAAGTGGTAAGAAGTGTGGTGAAAGACATTGAATACAAGTTAGATGTAAACACGTTGCAGAAAAATTATTCTCCTGAAAAAGCTGAATTGAATGACATTATTAAAGCAACCATTAAAACAGCATCACCTGTTGCATTTGATTCTTATAAAAAGTTAAGACAGAATGGCGGCGCTATTTTAATTGATGAAACAAGCTGCGTTACTGTTGGGGCGTGTATGATTCAATAAGCCGGTTGATAGTTGACAGTTGTT
>JADGPX010000147.1 GCA_017882215.1 Chitinophagaceae bacterium
TTTTCTCAATCAATAAGCCAATTACAAAAACAGGAATTTCAATAATGAACAAAAAGCAAACCAGCATGTAATAAAAGATCCCAAACTGTTTTCTTATCCGCAGCAGCATTGAAATAATTATCTGTGTTGCTTTTTTGCTCCATAGGTTTTTGCTGTTATCATTATCAGTGTTATAATAATCACCACTGGTTCCTCCGCCAATATGTATCACTTTTGGTTCTTCAAACAAATATAGTTTTCCCTGTTTTCTTAAACGGCCGCACCATTCTATTTCTTCTGAATACATAAAAAAATCCTCATCAAATAATCCTGATCTTTCCAGCACTTCTTTTTTTACCATGATAAAAGCCCCGACTATCCAATCCACTTCCTGTTCTGCGGATACAGTTTTAACGCTTGGAATTTTTGTTTTCAATTTATATCCCATGTATCTTATAAAACGGCCAAGGTAAGGTAGAGGAAGTAAAACATTTAACCCACCTTTTTTAAAATATGCGCCGGATATTTGATGCGTACCCCGTCCGACCGAGCCATCCGGGCGGGCATCAGGATTTAACAACTGAACGCCGCAGGCAACTGCATCGGGTTTGCTTTTAAAAAGATCTACTGTTTTATCCAATGCATTATCTAAAATAATAGTATCAGCGTTCAGTAATAAAATATATTCACCCGTTGATGCCCTGATGCCTATGTTGTTGGCTCTTGCAAAACCCGCATTGTAACCGCTTTGTATCCATGTAACGTTAGGGAATGCAGTACGGATCTTCGTTTCGCTATCATCTTCTGAATTGTTATCTACAACAATTATTTCAAAACTATACTTCTGTGTTTTTTTGTAGATACTTTCGATACAAGCCAATACATGATGCGCCGATTTATAATTGATTATTATAATTGATAGATCCATACTGAAAGTTAAGGTGTCAGGCGACTCAAAGTCGCCAGACACCTGAAGTTATTGCTCCAAAAGGTGTCTGACACTTTTTAAGTGTCTGACACCTTGGTCTGCAACTCTTTTTTACGAAAGCTCATGTATATACCGCTGATAAGAAAAAGATATAATAAAATATTTCCCCAGATTGCCATTGTATAACCGGTTTTATACGATGCCGGCTCAAATTTAAAATTGATAACATGATGACCGGCAGCAACAGGCATACCACGCAGTAAATAATTCACTTTATAATATGGCGTTTTCTTTCCATCAATATATGCATTCCATCCTGCACTATAATATATCTCGCTGAACACTGCAAACTGTTCAGTCTTTGCATCACTTTCATATTCTATTTCATCATTGTTATATTTTGTCAATTTAATTTTTGCAGATGAATCAAACTGCAACTGCGGGATATTTACATTTTGAGCTTTATCAATAAAGGCAGTTTGTTTTGGATCAAAATTATCCAGGGCTTTTATTTCTTCCACCGGTCCGTTAACCGTTTGTATTTGTTTTACAAACCATGCAGCACCCATGGCGCTGTCATTTTTTTGTACATTAATATTTGCTCCCTGCTGATCTGGAATTAAAAAATACTTTGTATCCAGCATATTTAATACTGCCATGTTCATGGGATTTTTAGAAAGCTGTGTTTCGATAAGATCCTGGTACAGCCTGAGTTTGGCAGCATGATATCCACCTATGGAGCGATGAAAATAGGCGCTTTTAGATTCATTAAAACGGTCTGGCGCTAAATTATAAACACGATAATGCGGATCCTTATCCTGCAGTATCAACGCATCTGCCTGTGATGGTTTAAAATTAACTTCTGTATAAGTGTCGCTGTCAATATAATTATCCTCGCCTAAATATTTTTTACCTGTGATAAACAGATCACCTGTGCTTATCAATGCAAGAATAATAACTACAACCAGTGATGATATAAATTTTCTTCTTCTGAAATATAAAAGCGCTGCTAATAAAACTGCAAATCCCAAAACACGTAACAGATCTCCGCTGAACATTTCTTTCCTGTCAGCGATCATTCCACTAATTACAATTCGTGATGTTTCTGGTCCCAATTGTGCATTAAGAGCAGGCAAAATTTCTTTATCACTTAGTGCTGAATAATCATTCATCAAATAGATAATTCCGATCAAAACAACTAATCCGCCTAAAGCATATAATATCTTTTTAAAATTTTTTGTAAGAAATTCTTCTGTTCTTTCTGTAAACAGGATTTGCTGCAAACAAAGCACAGCTAATAACGGAACTAAAAGCTGCGGTATAACCAAAGCCATTGACGGAGCTCTGAATTTGCTATACAAAGGCAGCGTGTTAAAAAGAAAGTCATTAAACCCAGGAAAATATTTACCCCATGCCATAAATATTGTAAAAACCACCGCACCTAATATCCACCATTTATGATGCGTTTTTAAAACAACTAAACCGATCACAAAAAGTAAACAACTTATTACTCCTAAATAAACAGGTCCGGAAGTGCCTTCAACAATTCCGCCCCAATATTTTGGCAGCGATGATGCTAATTGCAACGCATTATTTTCAGGAATATTTTTATCAACCAGTTGTTTTACAAGATTTGAATTTTCATCGAATGTTTGTGAACTGCTGCCGCCATAAGCGTTAGGCATTAACAGCGTTACCGTTTCACTTTTACCAAGGCTATATTGAAATGCATAATCATTATCTAAGCCTGTAGTTTTCTTTTGAATAATTCCTTTGTCAGTGCTCTCAATTGTTTTACCGCCACGCATTGTATATTTAGCATAATCATATGTTGTAAGAAAAGTAACTCCGGCATTACAGATACCGATGACTGCGCCAACGAGAGCTAATGATAAAGCAACTGCCATGTGTTTCCATTCTTTATTTTTCACCCACCTGATAATATAGCTGAGTGTCATAAAACCAACAGCGATAAAAACATAATAATTTATCTGTGGATGGTTGGAGGTGATCTCCATTGTAGCAAACAGCGTTGTAACAGCAAGTCCGATCCAGTATTTTTTTTCGTAAAGCCATACCAGGCCTGCAAGCAATGCAGGTGCATAAGCTATTGCCATCATTTTTGTTTCATGCCCTGCGCTAATAATAACCGGGTCATAAGTTGAATATGCAAAAGCCAGCGAGCCCAAAACAGCAACAAAAGGATTGCAGCGAAATGCAATGCACAGCAGGTAAAAGCAAATGCATGCCAGGAAAAAAAAGTTTGCAGGCTTTGGTAATCCAAGCGCAAGGATGCGATTAAAATTCAATAAATAATTGGGGCCTTCAATAGCTACCTGGTAGTTGGGCATACCGCTGAATAGATTTGTGTTCCACAAAGGCAGATGCCCGAATTTCTCTTTATAATCCCATGCATTTTTTGCCATGCCATTTACACTTACCATATCATGCTGTTGTAAAACTTTGCCTTCAAAAGCAGGTTTACAAAACAATATCGAAACAATTACAAATGTGGCGATAGCAATTAAGTGTGGCAGCAGCTTTTTAAAATCAATCTTCATGAATATATTTTTTCTGTACTGAGCGGCAATTTAAAGTTATTTTAGTGATTGTAATAATATATGGCACTATCACTACCTTAGTTTTAGATAATTTTGTAAAACGGTTGGTGAGGACACCAACCGTGGCGGTTGCCGAGATCGGTGTCCGCACCGACCACTTTGGAATTACCATTTGTAACTTCTTATCTTATGCGCTTATTTACTTTTTTATCAAGATTTACATTTATCTGCAACATAGCGTTTCTTTTATTTGTTTTTTTCAGATGGTTGGAATTGAGAAAACCTGCGAACGGTGCCGGCGATAGAATATTGGCTGTTCCTTTCTTTAAAGATCTGATCATTACTTTGGGCGTTTGTGCAATTGTTATTAACCTGCTGATGAATATTTTTTGTTTTCTCTTTTTAATAAGAGGAAAAATAAAGAGTATACCGCTATGGCTGCCGGTTGTTAATTTTATATTTCTCATTTTGCAGATATTTTATTTCTTCTTTTATTAATTAGTATTTAATGATACAAAATATTTTAAAAGACAAGCCCACAAAATTATTTGTAATCTTCTCCGCATTTTTTGTTGCTAACGCACTGATTGCAGAATGTATTGGCGGAAAAATATTTTCTCTTGAAAAATTTTTTGGATTACATCCATGCAGTTTAGTTTATTCGGGCAAAAAGATCTTGGATTTAATTTAACCTGTGGTGTTTTGCTTTGGCCTTTAGAGTTTGTAATGACGGATATTGTAAATGAATATTATGGGCCAAGAGCGGTTAGAAGAATTTCATATACAGCCGTAGCGCTGATCGGTTACGCCTTTCTTATGTTTTATCTTGCAATAAAAATTCCTCCTGCTGATTTTTGGATAACAAGTGGTGTAACAAGCGGCGTTCCTGATATGCCAAGCGCTTTTAACTCAGTTTTTGGACAAGGCATGTGGATCATCCTCGGAAGCCTTGTGGCATTTTTGGTAAGCCAGATTGTTGATGTAACCGTATTTCATAAAATAAAAAAATATACAGGAGAAAAGAAAGTATGGTTAAGAGCAACCGGTTCTACCGTAGTTTCTCAACTTGTGGATAGTTTTATTGTTTTATTTATTGCTTTTAAATTAGGAAAGGATTGGAGCTGGCAATTGGTGCTTGCAATTTGTTTTGTGAATTATGCATACAAATTTACTATGGCTATTATCTTAACTCCTCTAATTTATTTTATTGAACACCGCATTGAAAAATATGTAGGAAAAGATAAAGCACACCAGATGAAGCTTGCAGCGATGGGGCAGGAGGACGATGGGTTTGAAAATATTCCTACAGCTGGATAAACCAGTCATTAAGTCAATGGGTCAATAAGTGAGTAAATAATAATGACCTAATGACAATTGACTTAATGACCTGTTTTAATAAACGTTGCAACAATTTTATCAATCGGAAGTGTTACGCTATCGGCTGAAAATAAGTCCCAGTCAATAAAACGAAAGGTTTCAATTTCATTTTCTTTTTCGTACACCTGCAATTGAGCTTCGTCAAAATCAAATTCTTTTGTTCTTAACGGTGCGGTAATAGGTTCCAGTGCTTTTACATAATAGTAAATGGATATGATCTGATGAGCAGGATTGAAAGCACTTTTTTGATAAAAATCGGTTGTGTAAATATGAGCACCAACTTCTACATTTAAATTCATTTCTTCTTTAAACTCCCGTTTTAAACAATCCCGTGTTCCTTCTCCAACTTCCAATCCGCCGCCGGGAAATTTTGTATAATAATTACCCCTGATAAACTCATCACTTAACAATACCTGCTTTTGTTCGTTGATTAAAATTCCATATACGCGGATATTGAACATAGATGATTTTACGAATGATTATTAAACTTCTATTTCTCCTTTAAAAACAAAATTGGCAGGACCATTGAGCCATATATTTTCAAAATGGTTATCATCTACTTTATCAAATTCAACGCTTAAATTTCCACCGGGAGTTTTAACTTCTACACGGTTAAAGCCGTTATCATTATGTGCGGCGATCAACGCTGATGCAGTAACTCCGGTTCCGCAACTTAGCGTTTCATCCTCCACGCCACGCTCATAAGTGCGTACATAAATTTTATCATCATCCATTGATTCTACAAAATTAACATTGATGCCATCTTTCTCAAATGCAGGACTGTAGCGTATCATACGTCCGGAATTTTTTACATCCATTTTCATAATATCTTTGATATATTTTACATAGTGCGGTGAGCCGGTATTTAAAATAAAGTAGTTTGAATGCACTTCTACCTTGTTTACGTTAGCCATTTTTAATCTTACCAAACCATTAGTATCAATTTCTGCTTCATGTTCACCATCCACTGCCAGAAAGTGATAATTATTTTTTCGAATGCCAAGGCTGGCAACAAATTTTATCATACATCTGCCGCCATTACCGCACATACTTCCTTCTGCTCCATCAGCATTGTAATATTTCATTTCAAGATCGAAACCTTCTTTAAGATTTAAAAGTATTAATCCATCTGCGCCAATGCCAAAGCGCCTGTTGCACATTAATGCAACCTGTTTTTCAGTTAATTGATCATACGTTTTCGATCTGTTATCCAGCAAAATAAAATCATTACCTGTACCCTGGTATTTATGAAATTCAATTTTCATTTTTAAAGATTTGAATCTGCAATTATTCCTAATGATTGGTTAATTAAATTTTCAACTGCCTGTACTCCATCTTTTGAAAATTGTTTACTTATGCGATTAGCAATAATGGCATTCAGGCTAATGCAATGATGACCTAACGTTTTACCTAAACCATAAATAGCGGAGCTTTCCATTTCAAAATTAGAAATTCGATGTTTACCGAAATGAAAAGTAGAAAGCATATCTACAAGTTCAGGATACGCAAGCCCCAGTCGTAATACTCTTCCCTGCGGTCCGTAAAAGCCGGGACAGGTAACGGTTATACCCTGATGATAATCTTTTACAAAATGTTTTAAAAGAGAAGCGCTTGCCATATAAATGTAAGGAGCAATATTGCCGGAAGTTAGTTGTGTATGTGTTTTAAAAGCATGAATGATCTGTTTTTCTTCTTCATTATTTTCTGTCCGGTAAAAATTCATCAGGTTATCCAGACCAAGCCCGTGTGTGCCTGCAACAAAACTATCTACCGGTATTTCTCTCTGCAATGAGCCTGAAGTACCAAACCTGAATATATTTAAAGAGATAAGATTTGGTTTGATAGTTCTTGTTTCAAAATCAATATTTACCAGGGCATCCAGTTCATTTAATACAATATCAATATTATCAGGACCGATGCCGGTACTTACTGCTGTTATTCTTTTTTTCCCGATATAGCCGGTGTGTGTATTAAATTCCCTGTGCTGAAGCTTGTATTCTATCTTATCAAAATGCTTGCTTACTTCCTTTACACGATCCGGATCGCCAACGGTTATAATATTATGTGCAATTTCCTCAGGTCTTGCATCAAGATGATAAATTGCGCCACGGGAATTAATGATCAGTTCCGATTCAGCGATGCGTTGCATATTCTTTTGATTTTATTATACTAATTTTTATACGAATTTCTGCTAATTAACGAATTCATTATTAAAAAATAACTCTTTTATATGTAAAGAATTTTTCTCTGAAGTTTGCAATAATTCCAGGTTTTAATCCAGATGCCTTTAAATAATTTATTGTTTGTGCAACAAAATTATTTACAATAAATGCTGCTGATTTTACTCCAGGAATTATAGAGTCAAAGATCACAAAATCAGCATAAAATTTATGCGCCAGTATCATGCCTTTATATTCGATCTTAATTTTTTTTTCTTTTTTAAAAGAAATTTTTTTTGTTTTTAATTCTAATTCAATCGCATCTTTATACAATACTTCTTTAAAACCCATACCAAGTTCTCTATGAACTTCCATACAGATACCTGCTAGTAAATATGATTCTTCCTTTAAGAGAATATCAGACATGTATTATAAAATTCGTTCAATTCATTTTAATTCGTGTATTTAATTTATTTTTGCCGGCGTTAAATTGGTCCTGTGTCCGCCAGCCGGCGGATAGGCAGAGCAGCAAACTCTGTTATGGGATCGAAAACCTAAATGGTCCTGTGGCCGAGTGGCTAGGCAGAGCTCTGCAAAAGCTTCTACATCGGTTC
>JADGPX010000012.1 GCA_017882215.1 Chitinophagaceae bacterium
CTATCACCAATTACTTAACCGGATACCAAAATTATAAGGCATTATATTCAATCCATTCTCAAAAATTGATTTAGGAACATAAGAGCCATACAAACGTGTAGGTTATTCTTTTTTGTTTCCTTATGTGGTCTATCATCTGGTGATATGCTACTGTAAACAGGTATGATTTACTCCTGTCATTATCAATTTGCTCCCTGTTTATCCAAAGCTTTTCAAAAGCGGTTTGCACAATATCCTGTGCATCTTCTTTATGCCCAAGATTTTTAAGTATAAAGCGATAAACATTATCAGCATACTGGCTCACACACTGGTTATACTCTTTCTCAGTCATAATTAGATTGGCAATTTACAATTACTCTGATAAGCATTGATTTGTTGTAATACGGGCAGCTTAAGCAAAAGTTACATACTGATAGAAAACTATTGCCGCCCCGTATCAATTTACATACGTTTTCTCAATTTCATGTAGTTTTGCGGTAGTTAATAATATAATATGAACACAAATTTTGTAAGCCGTGTTGCCGCTGAAGTAGAAGAAATAAAAGTTGCCGGCCTTTATAAAAACGAAAGAATAATCACCAGTGAGCAGGGTGCAAAAATTAAGGTTAATGGTAAAAGCGTTTTAAACTTTTGCGCCAATAACTATCTTGGCTTATCCTCACATCCCAAAGTAATTAAAGCTGCTAAAAAATATATTGATAAAAGAGGTTACGGGCTTAGCAGTGTACGTTTTATTTGTGGTACACAGGATATACATAAAGAGCTTGAAAATAAGATATCAGAATTTTTAGGCACTGAGGATACCATTTTATATATTGCTTGTTTTGATGCCAATGGTGGTGTATTTGAACCCTTGTTTGGAGAACAGGATGCCATTATTTCAGATGCTTTAAACCATGCAAGTATTATTGATGGTGTAAGATTATGCAAGTCTCAACGTTTGCGATATAACCATAATGATATGGAAGATCTGGAAAAACAATTACAGGAAACTGCAGCTTTAAGAAGCCGCATAATTGTTACTGACGGCTCTTTCAGCATGGATGGAACAATTGCAAAGCTGGATATAATCTGTGACCTTGCTGATAAATATGATGCCATTGTAATGATAGATGAAAGTCACTCAAGCGGGGTTTTGGGCAAGAATGGCAGAGGCACACACGAGTATAGAAATGTGATGGGAAGGATTGATATTATCACAGGAACATTAGGTAAAGCTTTAGGCGGCGCAAGCGGAGGTTTTACCAGCGGTAAAAAAGAGATCATTGAAATGCTTCGCCAGCGCAGCAGACCTTATTTATTTAGTAACAGTGTTGCGCCAGGTATTGTGGGCGCTTCCATAGCTGTATTTGATATGCTTGGCGAAACTACCAAACTGCGTGATAAGCTGGAAAAGAACACAAAATATTTCAGGAAGAAAATGACAGCTGCAGGTTTTGATATAAAGCCGGGAGATCATCCCATTGTTCCGATAATGTTATACGATGCAGTATTGGCGCAAACTTTTGCCGCCAAATTATTGGAAGAAGGAATTTATGTGATAGGCTTTTTCTTCCCGGTGGTAGCAAAAGGACAGGCCCGTATCCGTGTTCAAATAAGTGCAGCGCACAAAAAGAAACAGCTTGATAAAGCCATTGAAGCTTTCACAAAAATTGGAAAAGAATTGCAGGTGCTAAAAACCAAAATAAAAAAGAATGACAGAAACAGCAGCAACGTTCAAAGCTAAAAGCACAATTAAAAGCGCTGACCTTGAGCATCGCCAAAAGATAAATTTTAATATCGGGAGATACGATGCAGTGGTGCCGCTGGGTAAACATCAGTTCAGCGATGTGCATCTGGCAAGAGAAAGAGCAAAAAATATTAAATGGCGTGCTATTGAAACGCTGGACCAGCAGCTGGAAGAGTTTGAAATGAATTTTTTCAGGAGTGGGGGTAAAGTTATATGGGCGCAAAATGCACAGCAGGCATTAGATGAAATTTTAAACATCTGCAAAGAAAAAAATTGTAAAACGATAGTGAAGAGTAAGAGTATGGTTACTGAGGAAATTCACCTGAATAAATTTTTAGAAAAAAATAATATTGAAAGTGTTGAAACGGATTTAGGAGAATATATTCAGCAATTAGATGGTGAAGCTCCTTACCATATTGTTACACCTGCCATGCACAAAAGCAAAGAAGATGTAGCAAAATTATTTGCAGAAAAATTAGGTACTGATCCTAAACTAACACCGGAAGAACTTACTTTAGTAGCAAGACAAAAACTAAGAGAAAAATATGTGCAGGCAGAAGTGGGAATTACAGGTGCAAACTTTATTATCAGTGACACAGGAAGTATTGCTGTTACCGAAAATGAAGGCAATGCACGATTGAGTGCTGCTTTTCCAAAAACGCATATTGTTATTGCAGGCATTGAAAAAATTATTTCTTCTATAACTGATCTGGGATTGTTTTGGCCCTTACTTGCAACATATGGAACAGGTCAAAAGATCACAGTGTACAATACTATTATCAGCGGTCCGAAGCAGGCTGGAGAAACCGATGGACCAGAAGAAATGTATGTGATCCTGCTTGATAATGGGCGCACTAATATTTTAGCAAATCCAAAACAAAGAGAAAGCCTTTATTGCATAAGATGTGGTGCATGTTTAAATGCCTGTCCTGTTTATAAAAATATTGGTGGTCATACTTATGGAGTAACCTATAGTGGGCCAATCGGAAGTGTAATCACTCCGCATTTGCTGGGCATGAATGAATACAAACATTTAAGTTATGCTTCCTCGCTTTGTGGTAATTGTACAGAGGTTTGCGCTGTAAAAATAAATTTACATGAATTGCTTTTGGAAAACAGGAATGAAGCCGTACAAACAGGAGCAGTTTCCTTCGGAGAAAAATTTGCATGGAAAATGTGGAAGAGAGCATCATTAAGCAGAGGTATGATGAACATGGGCAATGGTAAAATGAAGAACTGGATGGTAAATAAAATTTTTAAAAGCTGGCAAAAACACAGAAGCGAATTGAACTTCAGCCAAAAAACTTTTAATGAAATGTGGAAGAGAAGATTCAAAAAACAGAAGCTTTAGCCCATCCCCACAAACCTTCTTAAAAATTTAAAGATCATACTAAAGCCCCTTCCCGAGGGGAAGGGAAGCAGGTACATTTAAATCTAAAACAACAATAAAATATTAAAAGCACTGCTGATCTAAGTCCCCCCTTCGGGGGACAGGGGGCTTTTTAATGAAATGTGGAAGAGAAGATTCAAAGATAAATAGGTATAAATAATATTAAATTTGTGAAATGAAAGTTTTTAATCTGATCGCTCATATAGAAAAAGATAATCATTCCGGAATGTATGTAGGATTTTTCCCGTCAGTTCCGGGAGCTTATACACAGGCAAAAACTTTAGATGATCTGAATATCAGAATGAAGGAAGTATTGGAATTATGCCTTGAAACAATGAGTGAAAAAGAAAGAAACGAAATCCCTGAATTTGTTGGCACTCAGCAAATATCAGTTGCTGTATAAGCAAACTTCCGATAATTAATGCAAATCAATTTGAAAAGATTTTATTTCGTATTGGCTTTAAAGTACTCATCATAAGGGTGAAGATTTAAGCAGACCTCTTTTTAGAGAAATTTTAAAACAGATAGAAATATCTAATGAAGAATTTATTTTATTATTGAAGTAGATTTTTATTCCTTCAAATGGTACTTATCTATATTCATAAATCATCGCCAAGGCTGCAATATATTGCTGCATTTATTTTTAAAGAAATTATTAAAACCCCCTATGCTATTACTTCTCATGCCGATAGCTTTAAGCAGTTTGATGGAATTAAACTAAATTATACTGAGAAAAAAATTTGTGAAGATGAACTGCGGGTTCCAAATAGCGGATTGTTATTTCAAACAGTAATAAAAGAACAACCGATAGAAGTTTTTGAAATCAATAGTATTAAAGCTTTTTTCAGGTCATCTTCACAAAACAATGATGAATATCCGTTTGATATTTTTTCGGCAAGCTTTTACTTACTTACACGCTATGAAGAATACCTTCCGCATAAAAAAGATAATTATGGAAGATATTCTCATAAAAACTCACTGGCATTCAAAGAAAATTTTTTACAAATTCCTTTGATAAATATCTGGGTAAATAAGTTTGCAGAAACTTTAAAAATCCGGGATCCTAAATTTGAATTTAGGATGCCAAATTTCAAATATCATCCTACTTATGATATTGACATTGCCTGGTCGTATTTGCATAAAGGTTTTGCCAGGAGTACTGTTGGCGGTATACAGGCTATTCTTGGTTTAAAAATTAATACTTTAACTCAACGGTTAAAAGTTTTATCCGGTAGTAAAAAAGATCCGTTTGACAATTATGGCTGGCTTGATGAACTTCATCAGCTATATAGCTTAACCCCTATTTATTTTTTTTTAGTAGCAGAAAAAAATGGACTGTATGATAAAAATATTTTACCAACATCAACAGCTATGCAGCAATTAATAAAAGATCATGCAGAAAAGTATGCGATCGGACTTCATCCTTCCTGGCGAAGCGTAGATCTTTTATTGATAAAAAAAGAAAAAGAAACATTAGAACAAATCAGCCGGGTAGAAGTTTTAAAAAGTCGCCAGCATTATATTCGTTTTAATCTGCCGGAAGGATACAGAAGATTAATAGAAGCCGGGCTATCGGATGATTATTCAATGGGATATGCTACCAGCAATGGCTTTAGAGCATCAGTAGCTTCTTCACATTTTTGGTATAACCTTGAAAAACAGGAACAGACCACTTTAAGGATTCATCCTTTTTGTTACATGGATAGCACTTCTATATTCCAACAAAAACTTTCTGCTGAAGAAGCTTACACCGAAATGCTTTATTACTACAACACCTGTAAAAAAATAAACGGCACCTTCATAAGCATTTTACACAATAATCTTTTAGGTAATGATAAAAAAAAATGGAAGGATATGTACGGGCAATTTTTAAAGACAATTGAAAGGACTGATACTGAAACCCAGTCTGCCGGCAGGCAGTTTAATTTTTAGGTTCAGGCGGATTTAAAATCATTTTTTCCTTTAAACTATTATTTACAAGATACACGCTTATGATAGTAATTGCGCCACCCACCGCAATAAACAATGAAAGCTTTTCATGCAGTATCAAAGCTCCTAACAATACCGCCACTATTGGATTTATGTAAGCATATACTGATGCCAGCGCAGCAGGTAAATGCTGCAGAGAATATATATAAGCTACAAAAGTTAATATAGAACCAATTAATACCAGGTATGCAATTGCCCACCACGAAGTTGCCGGAATTGCTGAATAGTATATTGCATTGCCGGTAGCATGTGTAATAAATAAAAGTGTTGCTCCTGAAATAAGCATTTGAAATCCCAAACTAAAATATGGATTAAAATTTACTACCTGCTGCTTGGTATATAATGTTCCGAAAGCCCATGAAATTGTTGCACACAAAGAAAGAAAAATTCCAAACCTGAAATCGGCATTTAAAAAGTCTTTCAGGTGTTCGTAAAAAATTATACATACGCCGCCAAAGCCTATCAGCAATCCAATTAAAGCCTGTTGTGGTAAGTGTTTACCCTTAGTCATCGAAATTATTACAAGCCACAGCGGAAAAATAGCGCCTATTATAGCGCCTAATCCGCTGGAAATATATTTAATCCCCCATGTACTTAAACCATTACTGAGTATGAAGTTTAAAAGACTTAAAATTAAAATGGTAGTCCATTGTTTTCCTTTGGGTAATGGCGCTTTTTTAATAAGAAAAATTATGATGAAAATAAAGCCGGCAATAAATTGACGGATGCCTGCCATTTGTAAGGCAGGCATATTTGTAACGGCTTGTTTTGATGCCAGCCAAGTCGTTCCCCAAAAAATACTTACCCATACAAGCGCAACTAATGCTTTGCTTTTGGTGCTGGCATTTTGCCGTTTATCTGAATAATATTTTTGGGTGAAAAGTTTTTGCATGCAGATATTAATGTTTAAAATGGCGCATGCCTGTTACAACCATAACCAGGTTATTTTGTTTGCAATATTCAATGGAATCCTTATCACGTATAGATCCGCCGGGTTGTATGAATGCAGTAATACCTGCAGCATGAGCAATTTTTACACAATCATCAAAAGGGAAAAAAGCATCGCTTGCCAATACAGCACCATTCAAATCAAAATTAAATTGCTTCGCTTTTTCAATAGCCTGCCGCAGAGAATCTATACGTGAAGTTTGTCCGCAACCTTTGCCAATAAGTTGTTTGTTTTTTACCAAGGCAATAGCATTACTTTTTAAATACTTGCAGATGATATTTGCAAATGCTAAATCTTCTTTTTCATTTTGTGTAGATTCTCTTCCGCCAGCTTCTTTCCATTCAGCAAAATTTCCTTCATCATTTTGCTGGGTAAGTATTCCGTTTAAAACTGATTTGGATTGATGTGTTGAAGGAGTATTTTGTTTTTGCTGCAGTAGAATGCGGTTCTTCCTGCTTTTTAGTATTTGTAAAGCATCATCATCGAACGAAGGTGCAATTAAAACTTCAAAAAATAATTCGTTGATTGCCGAAGCGGTTTCTTTATCTATTTCTGCATTAGCAATTAATACTCCGCCAAAAGCGCTTTCAGGGTCGCCCTGCAATGCTGCATCCCATGCATGTTTCAAACTTTCCCTGCGTGCAATTCCGCATACATTGGTGTGTTTGATGATAGCAAAAACCTCACTCCCCTCAACCCTGCCCTTCTCCACAAGTGGAGAAGGGAACTCATTCATTAATTGTATTGCTGCATCTATATCTACCAAATTGTTGTAAGAAAGTTCTTTTCCATGCAGCTGCTTAAATACATCATTAATATCACCGTAAAAAAACGCCTGCTGGTGAGGATTTTCTCCATAGCGTAAAATATTTTTTTGGCTGGAGAAAGGATTATTAAAATCTGTTTTATTAAAATAATTAGAGATGGCAATATCATAACCTGTACAAATATCAAAAGCTTTAATTGCAAAAATTTTACGTTGTTCTAAAGTTGTTTCACCATCTTGTTCTTTAAGAATCTTTTCAAGTTCAGAGTAATCTTTTTTTGCAGCTACAACTACTACATCTTTATAATTTTTTGCTGCTGCTCTTATCATTGAAGGTCCACCGATATCTATTTTTTCTATTATTGCAGCCTCATCATTTGTTGATAGAACCGTTTCTTCGAAAGGATACAGATCAACAATAACTAAATCAATTTCAGAGATATTATACTGAGACATCTCTTCAATATCTTTTTCATTATCCCTTCTGCCAAGGATACCACCAAAAACAGATGGATGAAGTGTTTTAACCCGTCCGCCTAAAATAGAAGGATATGATGTGAGAGATTCTACAGCAATACATGACACACCCGATTCTTCAATAAATTTTTGTGTGCCACCGGTAGAATAAATTTTTATATTAAGTGAATGTAAAAGCTGAACGATATTTTGCAGCCCATCTTTATTAAAAACAGAGATGAGGGCAGATTTAATTTTTTTATTCATGTGCAACGGGAAATTCTACAGGTCCATAATAAATGCTCCTTCTTCGGAAACGGAATAGCAGCGCAAATGTAACTGTTCACAGTCTTTTTTCCATTTGGCAATTTTCCACAAACTGTTAGAACCATCAAAAATGAATTGATTGCAATTGAAAACCTGTGCCAGTTGCGGAATATAGAGCTTTTGATTTTTTGAAATAATAATATAATCAATATTTATTTTTTGTTCTGCAGGCTGAAATACAATTGTCTGATCAATCAACAATATCTTCTTATTATTAAATTGGTAGAGATGGTTATTCTGATGTAATGCCGGGATGGAATCAACTTTCTTATTAAGTTGTAAAGCTATTCTTCCAGATTTTAAATGAAAGTTCTGCAACATACCATCTGCCAGTAAAACCGAGTCGCCAATAAATTTATACGTATTGCCATTTATAAAATCTATTGATTGATGCTGGGGCACATTATAAACAATTAACTTTTGCTGAATAGCGGTTTGCCATTTTGTATAGCCTGTTAGAATAACAAATCCTAATAACAGTAATAATGACAATCTTAATGCAGTTTTACTTTTATTCAACAGCCAATAACCGGCGCATACAATAAATGCATACAAAATTAATGTAGATGCTACAGAGGCTGAAATCCTGTCCCACAAAGCAAATGGCAAATCGTTAAACCATAAAATAATTTTATTCATGAGCCATACCAACCACCATGTAAGTTTACCAATAAGCGAACCAACAAATGGCATCCATGCAAGTGCAATTAAAAATATTTCTACAAATAAAATGAGACTTGACAACGGAACCATGATGATGTTAGTGAATAAAAATAAAGTAGGGAACTGGTGAAAATAATATATGCACACAGGAAAAGTAAAAATTTGTGCAGCAAGTGAAACGGAAACTAATGCCCATAATTTATTTACCCATTTATTCTTAATATAAAGCAGATGATAAATAGGTTTTTGAAATATTACTATTCCTAAAACAGCGAGGTAAGAAAGCTGAAAACCTACATCCCACAAAAAATAAGGGTTATAACATAAAAGTATAAATGCTGATGCTGCAAGGGAATTATAAATAGAAGTTTTTCTTCCGAAATTTTCTCCGATAACGATACATGAAAACATTACAGCAGAACGCAGAATTGAGGCAGCGCCTCCGGTAAGCAAAGAAAAAAGCCAGAGGCACGATAGAATGAAAATCACTTTAATGATTTTTGATTTTCTTATGAATGGCATTTTGTTAAATATCCATACCAGCATAACATAAATTAATGCGAGGTGCATCCCTGAAATAGCAATAATATGCACTACACCTGTATTGCTATATGCCTGCACCAGGTCTTTATCCAAATCCTGCGTATACCCTATCAGCAGTGCTTCTGCAATAGCAAGCTGGTCATCATGCCCCTGCATATTTTTTTGTAAAATGTTTAATACATTTCGTCTTGCAGTAAATAAAAATTGGTTGAACGGATTAATATTTTTCCCATCAAGCAAAAGCCAATCATTCTTTTTTAAAAAAACATTATGAAAAATTTGCCTGAATGCAGAATACCGCTGATAATTAAAGGCGCCGGGATTTCCGGAATTTCTTATTTCCTGCAATTTTTTACTAATAAGGATTTTATCACCATATTTTAAGGATAGTTCATTAGCAGAATCTTTTTCAAAATATATTATGATCTTGCCTGCTGTATTTTTTACCGTCTCATTATGCAGAATATTGTCCACTACAGCTTCTGCTTTATAAGATTTATTTTTTTCGAGTAATGGTTCATTAATGGTTGCAATTATATAATCACTATCATGATAAATGTTGCCAAACCAATTCTCCCTATGACGAATATCTTTTTGATAAGTAATAAATAATCCCAGCACAATCAGGAGGAGGTTGATAAGAAATCCCTGCAGCGTTTGAAATTTAAAACGCAGTACCAATGGCAATAATTGAAAAGCGGTAAAAGCAATAGCAAAACAAACTGCTGCCAATAAAATTTGTTCCCAATCAAACTGGATATACCATTGCAATAAAATTCCAATTATAACGGGTATAAGCAGACGCAGAAACGGAGCTTTTTTCCAAACAGGAATCCAAAGAGAGCGCATAAACAATTATTAAACTTTAAAATAAGAATACTTTGTAACTTTCTCTAAATTATTTAAGATGAAGTTTATTTTTTATATAAGTATTTGTTTGTTATTTTTTGGTTTATCCGCGTGCCAAACTTCCACTAATATTTATATAGTTCGTCATGCGGAAAAAAGTATAGTACCTGCAGACGATCCGCATTTATTGCCTGAGGGCATGCAAAGAGCAGAAGCCCTGAAAGATTTTTTAAAAAATAAAAATATCGGCTATATATTTTCTACCAATACAAACCGAACTGTTGAAACCGCAACTCCATTAAGCCAGGCAATTAATATACCGGTGCAATATTATAATAATAATACACTACCTGATTTTTTACAAATGATAACAGGGCTTAAAAAGAATGTTTTGATTGTAGCACATAGCAACACCATATTAACCATGCTTGGTGAATTAAATCTTTCGCATAACATCACTGTAATTTCTGATGATGATTATGATAAACTGTTTATTATTACTATGAAAAATGGTAAGGCAGTAAGCCTGAAAGAAACTACTTATGGAGTTCCCTCTCCTCAGAAATAAATCGTGTATTATTATTAAAAGAGATATTTCATTCACCGGCTACTCAATATGCAATCTAAGTTTGCTAAAATGGTCATAATTCTTACTGAACGGGAATTTATAGGTTTCTCAGCAAATGAATAATAATTTTCTCCCCGCTACGTTAATACTCTACACTGAAATTGTAAATCCTAAAATCTCCACTTATGATTGTGAAAGAAATTGTTTTCGAGCTATTAATTGCAGCGCATCTTATACTATTTATACATTACCGTAAAAAGATTAAAATATAATAAGAGGCGGAAGATCACTGATAAGATTTCTCAAATGGTTTTCAATAACATAAAAAAGGGGTTGCAGCCTCTTTTTATTTTATCTCTAAAATTATTTACTGTTAAAAGCCTCTCTCACGTCTCTAACTTTGTCCCATGGTAAAAGGCGATTACTTGCTTTTTGTAATACCTGGGAAAATAACTACCCAACCTTAATAAAGAATACTACATCTATTAGGAGATTAATCGCAATGAACAACTTCCGATTATTTAATTAATTGCTCACAGTAATTTTTTTTTAAAGAATATCAACATTCAATTAAACTTTAATAAAATTTATCCGTCCATGTACATAATTAATTTTCAGGAAAGGTTAATAGTACGGCAGGCAAAAATCAAAAATCATGAAATCAATTTTATCATTACTCGCTTTTGTTATTATTTTTATTTTTTGCGGATTTACAGATAATAATATTATTTGAATAAGTTAGCTGTAAGTGCTTTTTTATGTATAAAATCTTTTATACTGATAAATTCACAATCTTTTTTAAGGTCAATAATTAACCGCTCAAGTTTTTTAAGTAAAGTTTCCCCGCAAACATTTTTTACATACCCCGGCAACTTATAATTTTTAATGTTCGTAAATTCCCATGGATGAAAGTAAAGGCACACATAGCCCTCCCTTTTTATACATCGAAGACACAGATTATAAAATAATGAATAAGGATAATTTTTAAAAGCCAACCAAAACAATGGAAGCCGTAATAATGGCGATACACTTACCGGCAGGCGGTATACTGCACCTTCTTTAAATAAAGTTCTTGGTGAATTAAGATTATTGTACCGCCCAGGCACCAATGTTGGATTTATGGAAGAATCATATACATAACCTGCTTTTGCAACTTCTTTTATATCAACCTTTTTCATTCTTGGCATACGAAGGCCAACAACCGGTGTACCTGTGATTGTTTCTAAGGCCTCTTTCGATTCTGAAAGATGTTTATTTTGGAATGATGAATGATAAAATGTATGTGAAGCTATTTCGTGCTGTTGGCTAAGCTGCTTTATGGTTTCTGGAAATTGCAAAGCATAATTAGCGGTTGTAAACATTGTGCAGGTTAGATAATAAGCATTTATAACAGGCATGAGTGCTTCTAATCCGCGTCTTCCTATTTCCATCTGTTCCTCTAAGCCAATGGGCTGATTATATTCCAGCGGAATATCAAACTCTTCCACATCAAAGCTTAATAAAACATAGCGGCTCATATTATATTACTCTCCTTTACTACGTAGTGCGGTCTTTGTTTGCTTTGCATAAAAAGCTTACCAAGATAGATTCCTATAATACCAAGAATTATTAATTGTAAGCCACCAAAAAATGCAACAGTTACAATTAGCGATGCCCAGCCTGAAATAGCATGTCCAAAATATAAGCTATACAATGCATAAGGAATATAAAGCAGGGCTATAAACGAACTTACAAAACCCAAATAAATTGCAATTGTTAATGGCTTTGTGCTAAATGAAGTAATGCCACGAAGAGCAAATTCTATCATCTTTTTATAAGTATATTTTGATTTGCCCTTTATCCTTGTGCCTGGCTCATATTCAATTGAAGCCTGACTAAACCCCATCCATTTTATTATTCCTCTCCAAAACAAATCAGATTCTTTTATATTTCTAAGCACATCTACCACTTTTTTATCCATCAATCTAAAATCAGCTGTGCCGCTTTCCAGTTCAATATTGGATAGCCTGTTGAGAATATTGTAAAACATGTTACTTGCTTTACGTCTCATCATAGGAAGCTCCTTGTGATCTTTTCTAATTGTATAAACAATATCGTTGCCGGATTCCCACAATCTTAGTAGCTCCGGTACAAATTCAGGAGGATGTTGCATATCTCCATCCATGCTTATTACAGCATCAGCGTGGCTCATATCAATCCCTGCTTTTAATGCATTTTGATGTCCGAAATTTCGCGATAGTGAAATAAAAAAAATATTTGGATCTATCTTCGAAAGTTGTTTTACAATGGCTAACGTATCATCAGTGCTTCCATCATCAACAAAAGTGATTGAGTACTTATATGGCAAAGGGGTTATTACCTTTTGCAATGCATCTGCAATAAGCAGAATATTTTCATTCTCATTATTTACCGGAATTATTATAGAGATTTTTTTCAATGTATTTATTTTGAGAAATGGATATCCGTCAATAAGTGGAAAAATAAATTAAATCGTACAATAAAAAAAAGTTTAAAGTTTAATAATATAAACCTGGTTACTTATTATAAGAAGGCTTAATAATTTTAGATGACGCCGTTCCAATAAAATCTTTTAAAGATACATTTACAATAAGCCATGTCCAGATTATAAAACATGGAAGTGCCTTTAAAGAATAAGCTCTTATAAAATGATCTTTTATATAGGCTGGATAAAGATCTGTAGCCGATAGTATGGTTAATAAAAATACCAGTATCAACAATGCATTGACCCATTTACTATTGTTTTGATAATTCATAATATACCAAAGACTAATACCGCAAACGGCAATTACATAAGTGGATGATTCTGCAGATGAACTGAAGATAACCACTGAGATTAAAACAATAGCCAGGTACGATAGCCTGAAATTTTTATTTACATATTGCTTAAATCTAAGCAGTGGCGCTGCAATAAGCAAAGTAGCCGGAATTAATACATACGAATTATAAAAAGAAAGATTTTGCGTTATTCGTCTAATCATGCCCATTACAGATATATCCTGGTGGCCTGCAAACTGATCTCCAATTATATTTTCTTCATTTTTATGAACAAGGTTTTCAAACCACTGACCATAACTGGTAATAATAAATTGAGGGGATGAATACAACATTGGTAACACAATTAAAACTATCATCCAAAAAATAAAGGAAAGCACAAAACGAATTTTATGCTTTGAGAATACAAAAAATAAAATCGCCCCAATTCCATATATCTTAGTGAGAAAGCCTGCAGCAATAAATAATGTAGCCCAAAAATCTTTTTCGTCTTCCACAAAAATATAGGCTAAAACAATCCATGCACCAATCATTGGGTTAAACTGAACATTGTGTATGGCCGTCATCATTTCAATGAGAGTGATGGCAATTATTATCAATTGTTTCTGTTTGGAAATATTTAGTTTTCTTATTGCCAGTAATAATACTGCTGCATTTACCAAACACCACAAAATACATCCAAGCCAGGTAGGTAACACTGCAAAAGGTGCAATTACTAAACTAAACAATGGCCCATAATGGTTAGCATCTTTATACTCCACAGGATACAACAGGTATATATTTTTTTGATCTACCACATGCCAAAACACCTGCTTAAAAATATAATAATTGTTTATGGAATGCCGAAGCACTTCGGCTAATACTGCAATGAATGCTAAAGTAAACCAGGTTATAACTATAACGGGAATTTTTTTATTAAAAACAGAAACTTCCTTAAAGATCAATTTCATTTTAAAAAACTTTCTGCAATATACAAATGTGTAAAAAGCCTGCAAGGTTTTAATTCCGGTATTATTTATTAATGCTTACTCCTTTTGCTATTGTGGTTTTGTAGGTTACAGGTGATGGTATTGCCATAGGGCTAAGATAGGCACAGATATAAAAATGGCATTGTTATAAAAAAGAAATGCTATTACATAAATGCATAATCAAGTACACGGCGCACATATTTTTTATCATAGATTATCCACGTTACTTCGTAGCTGCCTGTATTGTCTTTACAAAAAAGATACAGATAAATTCTATGGGGATTAGCAGAGCGGTAAATACCATTTGTTGTTCGTTCAGTGCCCTTATCTGAGTAGGCAAAATTTAAATTATATAGATCAACATAGGCTGCCGCGGGTATTGCTACAGTATCTTTACCCATTACTATTGTAACATTGCTTATATATTTTTTTGGAACAGAACTATAGCCGCCATAATAGGTTTTACGGTCAATTCTTATCAGGTATCCTTCATCATAATCAAGCTTATGTTTGCTGGCATTAAATGGTGCTGTAGTAACGGTAGCTTTTATATTGCTGGCTTCAAAGCTCATAAAATCAGTACCAACAGAAGTGAATGGAATTTTTGTAAGCGGTTCCCTTTTAATTCCTTCATCAATCCCTGCAAAAGTAAAAGTAGAAAGTTCTGCTTTTAGATCCGCGGGGAGCTTTACGAATGATTCATTTTTTTTACGGGTATCCTGGTATTCATAATTTTTTTTAGGTTTCTGAACACCTTGGGCAATGGAGTTAAAACTATACAGAAATAATACCGCAATTAAAATCTTTTTCATAGTGTATCTATTGATGATTAAAAATAAAATAATCGAGGTTAAGAAAAACAGAAAACTGAAAGTAAAAGACTATGCAGGGATGGTATTCTCTATCAACCCAAATTATTTAAATGATGAGTAACATGCTTATAATGTAATTGAACCTATTCATCAAAATTCAGTTCGCCAAAAGCGGGATGTAAAGTTGTTTTGGGAGGAAAAAAACGAATTCATTTTTTAAAAAAACATTTTTTCGTCAGTCATGCTTTTGCATTTATGCGGCTGTCAATTCCTTTACATAAGGCAGCAAAAATCTCATCCACACTTCCTTCTCCTTTTACCATAACCACCTTTCCTGCCTGTTTATAATGGTCGGCTACGGGAGCGGTTTTTCTATGGTATTGCTCAATTCTTTCACGAATTACAATATCATTATTATCATCCGATCTTCCACTTGTTTCTCCTCTTTTTAATAATCTTTTTACCAGCTCCTCTTCATTAACTTCCAGCGCCAGCATTGCAGCAATAGGCGCTTTTTTAAGGTCCAATAATTTGTCAAGCGCTTCTGCCTGTGCAGAGGTTCGGGGAAAGCCATCAAATAAAAAACCATCGCATTTTGGATTGCTGTCTAATGCGGAGCTTATCATTCCTATCACAACCTCATCAGGAACAAGGTGTCCTTTATCCATTATTTTTTTTGCCTCAATACCTAATGGCGTTTGATTATGTATCTCACTTCTTAATAAGTCTCCTGTACTAAGATGCTTAAGATTGTACTCTGCAGTCAGCTTTTCTGATTGCGTACCCTTGCCACTACCCGGTGGGCCAAATAAAATGAGATTGAACATGTTCCTTAAACCTTGTGAAGTTCAAATATAATGGATGGATTTTAAAATACCTTATCTTCTGTAATTTTAAGCATGTAATAGAATCTCGTTATTTTTATAAAGAAGATAAAATTAAAAAATATGGAACCGAAAAAAAATAACCCTGTTTACTCTACAAATGATAATAGTCAAGTTGATATCAGCAATGATGAATGGAAAAAATTTTTACCAAAAGATGCTTATCATATTGCAAGAGAAAAAGGCACTGAAAGACCTTTTACCGGAAAATACAATGCACATTTTGAAGGAGGCACTTACTATTGCGCAGCTTGTGGAAATCCTTTATTTAAAAGCGATGCGAAATTTGAAAGCAGTTGCGGCTGGCCAAGTTTTTTTGATCCGATAACAAAAGGAAGTATTATTTATACACCCGATAATGCCCATGGCATGCAACGCACCGAAGTGCAATGCGGCCGCTGCAAAGCCCATTTAGGACATGTGTTTGAAGATGGCCCGCCACCAACCGGCTTGCGGTATTGTATTAATTCTGTTATTCTTAATTTCAGCCCCCTCTAAATCTCCCCCGCCAGTTGGCGGGGAGACTTGCCAATGCACAATTTGACCGTTTTTAAGCTGCTTAATAACTTTTGTTGAAGGGGGAAATCAATGTTGAATATTATTAAAATTTCGGCCTCCCTCTCTGAAGGAGAGGGAATGAGGGTGAGGGAGACAAAAATGATTCATCCGGAGAAAGTGATAACAAAGAGTTTCAATAGAATAAAAAATTATTCACGTCCTGTAAATACTCTTCGCAATAAAGCCATTACCAAAGTAAATATTGCAGAACCAATTACTGCCCATACAATGGGAAAGGATTTACCATCAATAGTGATCTCAAAAAAATGTGGCAATCCCATTTTTGATGCCAGCCATAAACCAATGTAAGCGCCAATAAAACCAACAATTATTGATACCAGGCATCCTCCCAAATCGTAACCGGCAAGAGATTGTCCTATGCCGCCACATATTGCAGCTATCAGTAAAAGCACTAAAAAACCAAGTATTGTCATAACTAAAATTTTACTGAAATTAAAATTAAATTTTTACATTATTATTTTTCGCATAACTATTTTTGATAAGCTGATCTTTTTAAAGATATTTAAGCCGTAAAAAAAATCATGAAAAAATATTTTCTTTTTGTCTTCACTTTTTGTTTTTTGTTTAGCTTTTCTCAAAAAGTAAATTTTGATCTCTTTAAAAACTTAAAACCACGAAGCATAGGGCCTGCAGGTATGAGCGGACGTGTTACAACCATTGATGCGGTTAATTCAAACCCGGATATAATTTATATTGGCACTCCCTCAGGTGGTGTATGGAATGCGGCTTACAGAAGAAGCAGAATTTTTAGTAAATGATGTGGCGAAAAGAACCAATAATTTCTTCAGTACAAAATGGAAAGATTATCAAAACCAGGTAGAGAATTCAAAAATTAAATTATTAAAAGAAGTAAAGCTAATAGAGTAATATGCCGTCCTTTGCGAGACCGCAATTGTGGGATCACAAAGACGTTTTAGTACTTTAAATATTTCGCAGCGCTTTCATCTATAAACCAATGCAGCTCGCTATTTAAAGGCTGTATAAGCTGTGCAGGATAATTATTTAATGCAGAATTTTCCAGCACCTCCTGTAAAACTTTTGCTTTGTTTTTGCCCGTTACTAAAAAAGCAACTGAAGCCGACCGATTCACAACAGAAGGCATTAAAGTAATTCGTTCTCCTTTTTCTTTAGAATGCACAGCATTCACCCACGATAGTTGATCATGTAAAATTTTAGAACCCGGAAATAAAGAAAGTGTATGTCCATCTTCGCCCATACCAAGTAACACTAAATCAAAAGTTGTTTGCCTGTCATTAAAATATTGATGAAGAATTTTTGCATACTGCTTTGCAGATTCTTCGGGAGTTATATCAGTCCATATTTTGTGAACATGATCTGATGAAATATTTACTTTGCTTAATAAATTATCATAAGCCATTTTTGCATTGTTGCGCTCATCATTAAATGGAACATATCTTTCATCTCCCCAAAAAATATGAAGACGGCTCCATTTTATTTTTTCACAGAAAGGGGCAGATGCTAATTTCTGATATAATTTTTTAGGTGTTTCTCCTCCTGATAATGCAATAGTAAATCCCTCTTTTACTTCTAATGTTTTTCTTATTAATTCTGTTATCCAATCTGCTAAAGCAGTTGTAACTTCTTCCGCATCTTTATAGATATGTAAATGCATTATTGTTTTGGTTGGCTTGTATTTGATCCTGAGTTTGCTGAAGGACGTTTAGCCGGCGGCATTATCCAGTTATGTCCATCTCTTGCTATCAATGCTTCTGCATCTTCCGGACCCCAGGAATCAGGGCTATAATTGGGAAAATCAAGAGGCTTTCTTTCCTGCCAGACTTCAATTATTGGCATTACCACTTTCCACGCAGCCTCCACCTGGTCTGCCCTCATAAATAAAGTTGCATCTCCTTCCATAACATCATATAACAATGTTTCATAGGCTTCCGGTTCATGCCCGTCGTATGCATCTTTATAATTAAATACCATATCCACAGGCGTTAGAACCATATCCTGTCCCGGTCGCTTCGCCTGGAAACGCAAACAAATATCCATCTCAGGTTGTATACTTATTGAAAGCCGGTTGGGTCGCCATGTTTCTGCAGCTTCGGCAGGAAAAGAATAATGCGGCGCCGGTTTGAATTGTATTGTAAGGGCTGTTATTTTTTCATGCAGGTGTTTTCCTGTGCGTACATAAAATGGTACTCCCTGCCAGCGCCAGTTATCAATATAAAATTTAATAGCCGCAAAAGTTTCTGTCGTTGAATCAGGCTTTACATCTTTTTCTTCCAAGTATCCGGGTACTTTTTCCCTACGCATCCAGCCTGCACTGTATTGTCCACGGGCTGCAAAGTGTTGCACTTCTTCTTTTGAAATTTTATGTATTGCATTAAGCACATCCACTTTTTTATTTCTTATTTCATCTGCATCAAAAGAGATTGGCGCTTCCATGCCGATCATGCAAAGCAATTGAAGAATATGATTCTGAACCATATCCCTTAAAGCGCCGGCGTTTTCATAATAGCTGCCCCTGCCTTCAACTCCAATAGTTTCTGAAGAAGTGATCTGCACATGATCAATATAATTTTTATTCCAGATGGGTTCAAATAACGCATTGGCAAAACGCAACGCTAAAATATTTTGAACGGTTTCTTTCCCGAGGTAATGATCAATACGATAGATCTGTTCTTCTTCAAAAATATTACCCAGTAATTTGTTCATCTCCCTTGCGCTTTTAAGGTCATGACCGAAAGGTTTTTCAACAACAATGCGTGAGTGTTTTATGTCAGTACAAACTTGTATTGAACCAAGATTTTTTATAATTACCGGAACCAGTTGCGGCGCTACCGCCATATAAAAAATTAAGATCGGCTGCTCACCAAACTCCTGTGCTTTTTGTTTGGCTAATTCTGTAATTTGACGGTATGCCTTGTCATCAGCAATATCCATCCGCATATAATTGATATGGTGAGAAAACTCTTTCCATTCCCCATTCTCATCCTTTTTTCTTGAAAAATTATCAATGCCTTCTTTTAAATGTTGCTTGTATGCATCATCTGTATACTCTGACCGGGCAATACCAACAATACTGAATTTTTCAGGCATTGAATTATCAAGAAATAAATTATATAAAGCAGGAGTAAGTTTACGATAATTAAGATCTCCGCTTCCACCAAAAATAAAAATAACTGTGGGTGGTAATTGATTTTTTGTTTGCATAATATTTATAGTTAAGACCTACAAGATTTTTTTAAACCTTATAGGTCTACTTTCAATAACCTGAAGGATGATCAACTGTTTTCTCATCCTGTTGCCAGTCTGTATGAAAAATTCCCGGTAAGTCAATTCTTTCATAAGTGTGTGAGCCGAAATAATCTCTTTGCGCCTGTATTAAATTAGTTGGTAATTTTTCTCTGCAATAAGCATTAAAATAATTTAGAGAAGCTGATAACCCACTGACAGGATAATCATTTGAGAGCGCTGTTGTTACTATACTTGTTAAGTTCTCTTGTTTGCTTTTCAATAATTTGGCGATCTCTTCATCCAGCAATAAATTTTGTAATTGAGGATTTTTCTGAAAAGCTTTACCAAATAAATTCAGCAATGCAGAACGAATAATGCAACCACCGCTCCATACTCTAATCACTTCCGGTAATGGAATATCCATTTTTAATTCTGTCGAAGCTTTGCTTAGCATGGCAAGCCCTTGAGCATAGCTTACAATTGTAGCAAACAATAATGCATCATGTAACTGCTGAATTAAATCTTTTTTTAGAACATTAATTCGTTTCAATTCCGGATGATATAAATTATTTGCCTGAATTCTTTCCTCTTTCAGCGCAGAAATATTACGCATCATTACCGCCATGTCAATTGTTGGTATGGGTTCCGGCAGATCAAGCGCTGCTTCAGAGGTCCATTTACCTGTGCCTTTAGCCCCGGCTTTGTCAAGAATCATATCCACTAAACTGTTATCACTCTTATCATCTTTCTTTAAAAAAATATCAGCTGTTATCTCTAATAAAAAAGATTTCATTTCGCCATTATTCCATGCAGCAAATACTTTATGCAATTCATCATTATCTAATCCGAGTCCATTATGTAATACATCATAACATTCGCTTATTAATTGCATTAGGGCATACTCAATACCATTATGAACCATTTTCACATAATGCCCTGCAGCATCATTTCCTAAATAAGCAACACATGGCTGGTCACCTGCCTGACCGGCAGGCAGGTTAACTTTTGCTGCCACTGCTTTTAAAATTGGTTCAACTTCTTTATATGCTTCAATATCGCCGCCAGGCATAATACTTGGTCCGAGCCTTGCGCCCTGCTCGCCACCTGAAATTCCAATGCCCATAAAATGCAGCTTCTTCTCTTTTAAAAATCCTATTCTTTTTAAAGTATCAATATAATGTGAGTTACCGCCATCAATAATTATATCTCCTTCTTCGAGTAAAGGGATAAGCTCTGCAATCACACTATCCACAGGGTTTCCGGCAGGCACTAACATCATTAACTTTCTGGGTTTTTGTAATTGAGCGATCATTTCAGGAAGTGTGTTCACTCCTTTTACTATAGTTCCCTTTGTTGCAGAAGACTCAAGCGTATTTGTTTTATCAGGGTTCTTATCATAACCAATTACTTTAAAACCATGATCAGCCATGTTGAGTAAAAGATTGCTTCCCATAACGCCAAGCCCTATCATTCCGAAATCATATAAAGTATCTGCCATCAGGTAAAATTAGTATAATTGAAATTGCTTATTCCTTACATCTTAACTTTGCCCTTCACATTTAATACCAATAATTATGTCAGCGTTAGTAAAAGATTTTAATGATTACCGTGAAAAGATGAATGAAGTTATTTTAAACAAGAATAATCTTGTGATGAAGCGCTTATGGAACTTAGATACGAATACCTATGAGGATGGAGCCATTGACAGGAAAACAAAAGAAATGCTTGGGCTTGTAGCCAGCATGGTATTGCGCTGCGATGATTGTATTAAATATCATTTGGGAAAATCTCACGAACTTGGTGTAACAACAGAACAGATGTATGAGATTTTTGCTGTGGCAAATATTGTTGGAGGAACAATTGTAATTCCTCATACAAGAAGAGCTGCCGAGTATTGGGAAGAATTAATTACTAATTAACTGATACATTAAAACTATTGCATGAAAAAATTTCTTCTCATTATATGTACTGTTCTGTCGCTTAACTCCTTCTCACAAAATACACAGCAATTTTTCTTTGGACGCACAACCGGCAAACTTCCGTTTCTGGAATATGGAATTGGGGATGACAGGCTTGGCGGCGCTAAGATGACATACCTGGATAGTAATATTTTAGTAAAAGTTATTGACAGTTTTAAAACCGATTATAAAGTTCAGCTATCTAAAAATCATACTGCATATATTGATAAACGAAGTATAATAAAAGAAATAGCAGGTACAACAAATCATTTAACAGGCAGTTGGAAAGTTTATGGAGATTCCGCTTTTGATTATGTAACTGTTTCTTTAGATGAAAAATTACCTTACAGAAGTATTCAGCAAATTGAACCTTCAAGAATTGTGGTAGAAATTTTTGGCGTTGAAAGCAATACCAATTGGATAACACAACTCAGTTCGACTAAAGAAATAAAAAATGCCTGGTATGAGCAGCCAGAGGAGGATGTAATGAGAGTGATAATTGATCTGAAACATAAACAACATTGGGGACACAGTATTTTTTACGAAGGAAATAAATTGATCATTAGGATTAAGCGACAGCCTGAAAAACCTGCACTTAAATATTTAACCATAGCCGTTGATGCAGGGCATGGAGGCGATAACATAGGAGCCACAGGTGTTACAAGCAACATCCTGGAAAAAAATTACACTTTACTGATAGCAAAAGAATTACAGGCAGTTCTCTTAAAAAAGAAAGCCAATGTTATAATGACAAGAGAAAAGGACACTTCTTTAAGCATGGTGGAAAGAATAGAATTTTTGAAAGCGCAAAATCCTGATATGCTTATCAGTATCCATCTTAATTCGTCTTCAAAAGATAGCATACAAGGTGTAAGCACTTATTACCGTTATATCGGATTCCGTCCATTAAGTGTTTCAATTCTCAATCACATGCTTGATCTTAATTTAAAAGAGTTTGGAAATGTTGGCGCTTTTAATTTCAGCTTAAGCGGACCGACTGATTATCCTAACTGCCTTGTAGAAGTAGCTTTTTTAAGTAATAAAGAAGATGAGAAAAAAATACTTTCTCCTGCTTTTCGCAAAGCTGTTGCAAAAAAAATTGTGGAAGGAATTGAAGAATTTCTAAAAAATTTATAACTAACAATTACTTTTACTTTTTAAAATTTCATTTATCAATATATATTCCACTATAAAAAAGGATTTCGGAAGATTAAGCCATCTTGCTGAAACATTAATTGGTTCGGAGATAGTGCGTTTGGGTGCAGACATAAAAGAAAAAATAAATAAAGGAGAAAAAATTTACAACTTCACCATCGGTGATTTTGATTCTTCAATTTTTCCAATCCCCAAGAAGCTGGAGCATGAGATAATGGAGGCTTATAAAAAAGGATTCACAACCTATCCTCCAGCCGAAGGTATACTCCCGTTACGGCAATCAGTATCAAAATTTATTAAAGAAAGAGAGGGACTTGATTATGAGGCAAACGAAATATTAATTGCTGCCGGTGGTCGTCCTCTTATTTATGCATTATACAGAGCCATTGTTGATAAAGATGATAAAGTAATTTATTCTGTCCCCAGCTGGAATAACAATCATTATGTACATTTTGTAGAAGGTCAGCATGTAGTGATTGAAGCAAAAGCGGAAAATAATTTTATGCCTCTGGCAGAAGAAATAAAACCTCATTTAAAAGGCGCTGCGCTCATTGCATTGTGCTCTCCGCTCAATCCTACCGGTACCATCTTTAAAAAGAAAGAGCTCGAAGATATCTGCGATCTGGTTTTACAGGAAAACATGGAGAGAGGTGCTGAAGAAAAAAAATTATATGTAATGTACGACCAGATGTACTGGACGTTGACATATGGAGATTCTAAACATTATAACCCGGTTTCGTTAAGACCTGAAATGAAAGATTACACCATTTTTATTGATGGCATAAGTAAATCGTTTGCCTCTACAGGAGTTAGAGTAGGATGGGCACTTGGTCCTCAGCATGTGTTAAATAAAATGAAAGCCATAAACAGTCATGTAGGTGCATGGAGCCCCATGGCTGAACAACATGCCACTGCAAAATATCTTGTTCAAACAGAAGCGATTGATAAATATTTTGAGCATTACAAAAAAGAATTAGAAGACAGACTGCGCCTAATCCATGAAGGATTTCAGAAATTGAAGAATGAGGGATTCGGTGTTGATTCAATAGCTCCGCAAGCGGCGATTTATTTAACTATTCAAATTGATCTTATTGGCAAGAAAACGCATGATGAAAAAATATTGGAGAAGCAAAAAGATGTAACTGAATATATTTTAAATGAAGCAAAGCTTGCTGTCGTTCCATTTTATGCATTTGGAGCTTCAAAAAATTCCAACTGGTACAGGTTAAGTGTTGGCACTTGTAAAAAAGATGAGATAAATGAAATGCTTTATAAATTAAAAGAAGCATTGGAGAAATTAGTGTAGGCTGTGTTTATATTCATTGAAATCATTCACATCATTGGTCAGTTCTTGTTATTTAAGAAGATAAACGGCTTAAGTTCTTTCATACGGATTGTATTGCGAATGATATTAAATTGATTTTGGATCTTATACCTGTTAAGGTTGATCACTTCGTGGGCAATAACAAGATTTTCTATTTTTTCAACAGCGTATAAAAGCTCGTGAAGCATTTCTACCTCATGTTCTATAGCTTGGGGGCTCATTAATTCTTCTTTGAACAACACCAGTAAATCCCGGTTAGATTTGTTCATTTTTATTATAAATTTTAGTACCCTACCATCCCTTTTTTACTAGGACATCCGCAATTACTTTTCTTGGAAGAGCTGCAGCCAGTAACCAATAAAGTTACACCCAATAAAAAAATCAATAAAATGTTGGTTACTTTCTTCATAAAATCAGATACCAAATTAAACTATTTTCACAATTATTTATTGCAATGTTTTGACAAACGTTAAAAAATTTAACAATCCATCTACTAAGCCTAAGATATTAATTGCTCCATTAGAGTGGGGTCTCGGTCATGCCACAAGGTGTATTCCCATAATAAACGAATTAATAAAACAGAATTGTGAAGTATTCATTGCTGCCGAGGGAGCAACTTATTCTTTACTAAAACAGGAGTTTCCGAGCTTAACCTTTTTACCCTTAATGGGATATAGAATGAAGTACAGCAGGAAAAAATATTCTTTACCATGGAAGATATTAGCTCAGTTACCAAAAATTACATTTACTATTTATAAAGAACATCGATGGCTAAGAAAAATAGTAAAGAAATATAAAATTGATGCAGTTATCTCTGATAACAGGTTTGGAATGTGTCACACTAAAATTCCTTCGGTTTATATTACACATCAATTATTAATTAAAACAGGGAATGCATTTACAGAAAGAATTGCCAAACGAATTCATTATTATTTTATCAATAAATATAATGAATGCTGGGTGCCTGATTTTGCCCAAAGGACTCCTGACGGAGTAAATGGTTTAGCAGGTGAATTATCTCATCCCAAAAAACTACCTCAAAATGTAAAATACATTGGATGTCTATCAAGATTTCAATTAAACTATTCCGAAAAAAAATATGATCTGCTCATAAGCATCTCCGGGCCCGAACCACAAAGAACAATTTTTGAAGATCAAATTTTAAATGATTTAAAATCCTACTCCGGAAAGGTTTTATTTATCAGGGGATTGCCGGAGAAGAGCGAAGAGCTGAAATGTGAAAATCCATTAGTAGAAATTAAAAATCATCTTTCTGCCAAACAATTAAATGAAGCAATATTGCAATCTGATATGATCATCAGCAGATGCGGCTACACGACTATTATGGATTTAATCAAGCTGCAAAAAAAAGCTATTCTTATACCAACTCCCGGGCAAACTGAGCAGGAATATTTAGCTAAGTATTTAATGGAAAACAAAATGTTCTATACCATAATCCAAAAAGATTTTGTCTTACAAAATTCACTTCAGCAAGCATATTTGTTTCCTTTTATTATTCCTGAATATAATATGGAGCAATACAAAAATGTAATCAATCAATTTGTTCAGTCATTGTAAACCCGCAACTTCCAAAAATGATAGATTATTTATTAGCAAAAACAAAAAAGGATTACGAAACAGCAAAGCTTTTATTCAGGGAATATGCAGCGCTGATAAATATTGATCTTACTTTTCAAAAGTTTGATTATGAATTAAGCGACATAAGCAAAATGTATGCACCACCTTCCGGAGGAATAATACTTTGTAAAGCTGATGAAAAATTTGTTGGCTGCATTGCAATAAGAAAGATTGAAGACAGTATATGTGAATTAAAAAGAATGTACGTGAATCCTAACTTCCAGAGAAAAGGTATTGGTAAAGTATTACTGGAAAAAGCTTTAGACCTTGCTATAAATTATAACTATAAACTGATAAGGTTAGACACTTTAAATTATATGGCGCCTGCTATTTATCTCTATAAGCAATATGGGTTTTATGAGATTGAGCCATATTATTTCAATCCAAATA
>JADGPX010000148.1 GCA_017882215.1 Chitinophagaceae bacterium
AAAAGTCCACGTTGAATCAGGCAACTGGTCTTTATTAAATTCTTTTTTTCCGCCATTCTTTTCATAAATAAATTTAAAATTCATTTTGTCGGGAACTGCGTCAGCAGGCATTTTGCGAAGTTCCAATAAATTGTTTCCTGTTTTAAAAGGCAAACAATCTATTACCGGCAAGTGTTTTAAAACATGCCATTGAAAGCCAAGCAGCAGCAATACAGACACACATATTAAAATGAAACTTACGCCACCTTTAAATAGCGGTCTTATATATTTTGTTCCAAAGAAAATAACCAGAATCAAAACAAATAATACAATGTCTTTTATAAATGATTGCATCGCAGTTAATGGAATGCAATCGCCAAGGCAGCCACAGGTTCTTATTTTACCGGATAAAACTGCATAGCCTGTTAAGAAAGTAAAAAAGATGATAAGTAATAATAACAGCCAGCTAAAAAATCTTATCCCCCATCCTAATAAGATAGCTACGCCAACTATAACCTCCAGCGTTATTGTGATGATTGAAAACGTTAATAGATAATCATTCAGCCATAACATTAATCCATGCAGAAAAGAATAGTTGCCCAACACTTCAAAAAACTCCTGCATTTTGTAGGAAAGTCCTAATGGATCATTTGCTTTTACTAATCCGGAAAAAATAAAAAGGACACCAACGATTATTCTGGCAATGTTTACTAATATTTTCATCTTTTATTTTTTTTAAAAAGAGCTCTTGTATTTATATTCGGCTCCTATGGAGCCGGAACGAATTTTTTATTATTTCCCGCTACTAATATTAAACTCCTACGGAGTTAAAAGCTAATAATTATTCTTCACTTAATATCAAAGCAAAAACTGCATAGTTTATAATATCATAAAAGTTTGCATCAATGCCTTCGCTAATAAGAGTTTTGCCTTGGTTGCTTAAAATTTGTTTGATGCGTAAAACCTTTGCCAATATCATATCCGCAAAACTTTCCTGGCTCATTTCTCTCCATGCTTCTCCATAATCATGATTTTTATCCTGCATTAATTGTTTTGAAACAGCAATCTTTTCATCATATAATTTAGATACAATATCTACCGGCACATTTTCTGTTTCATCATTTTGCAGATCCAATTGTATCAAACCGATCACTCCATAATTTACTATTCCTTTAAATTCACTTAGCAGATCATCGTCAACTTTCTGTAATTTCTTTTCCTGTATGTTACGTATGCGCTTTGCTTTTATATAGATCTGATCAACCACTGAAATTGTTCTGTATACTCTCCACGAAGTGCCATAATCTTTTGTCTTCTTTATAAAAATTTCTTTACAGTTTTTTATTGCACTATCGTACTGCCGATTGGTATTATCTTGCATAATTACTTAGAAGATACATTTAATATCTAATTCAAAAATAAAGATAACCCATCAATGTTTACATTAAACTGCAAAGGCAAATTATTAGTAATAGATAAACCATTGGTAATGGGCATTATTAATATAACGTCGGATTCTTTTTATGAAGGAAGCAGGAGCCAAACAGTTGAATCAATTTTATCTCAGGCAACAAAAATGATCGGGGAAGGTGCTGACATTATTGATATTGGCGGGCAAAGTACCCGGCCTGGAAGTGAAAGGATTTCAGTTAAAGAAGAATTGCAAAGAGTACTTTCTGCAATTGAAACAATTTTAAAAAATTTTCCTGAAACAATTATTTCTGTTGACACATATCAGGCAATTGTTGCTGAAGAATGTGTGAGATCAGGCGCTGCAATCATCAATGATATCAGTGCAGGAAATATGGATAGCGATATGATACCTACGGTTGCAAAACTTCAGGTTCCGTATATCTGCATGCATATGAAAGGTACGCCACAGGATATGCAGGAACATCCTTCATACGAAAATGTAACCAAAGAAGTTCTTGATTTTTTTATACAAAAAACAGATGAGTGCAGGCGTGCCGGAATAAACGATGTGATCATTGATCCGGGATTTGGCTTTGGCAAAACTATCTCTCATAATTTTACATTATTAAAAGAGCTTTCTGCTTTTAAGATGCTTGAAAAACCCATAATGGCTGGCCTTTCACGCAAATCAACTATTTATAAAACATTAGGTATAAACACTAATGAAGCTTTGAACGGAACAACCGTTTTAAATACTTTGGCTCTACAAAATGGTGCAAATATTTTAAGAGTTCATGATGTGAAGGAAGCTAAGGAGGTTATCAAACTTTATGAGCAATATGAACAGGCATAAAAATGCCCCGGACTTACATCCGGGGGCATAATAAATAAACTGAACAATTATTTTTGCTGTGCAGGAGGCTGCTGCTGGTTTTGCTGCTGCTGCATTTTTTGCTGCGTCTCCATCATTTTCTTTTGCTGTTCCATTTGCTGCGCCTGGTATTGTGCAGGAGTGAGAACATCCACTACTTCTACATCAAAAATTAAATTTTCGTTGGGTTTAATTTTATCACCCTGGCCATTTTTTCCATACGCAAGAGAAGATGGAATTAATAACATTCCCTTACTGCCTTTTTTCATTTGCTTTAATCCATCAGTCCAGCCTAAGATAACACTGCCAATTTGCGCCAGGTCAACATTAATAGGTTGTTTATGTCCAAATTTCGGATCAGTATTTGAATCAAAAACACTATCCACTAATGTTTTGCCTGTATAGTTTACAACGGCTATGCTGCTGTCATTTAAATTTTCGCCTGTGCCGGGATTTGTAAGAGCAACAAATGTACCCCATGGCGCTTTTACAGCCGTTAATTTATGGGCTGCAATATAATCACTGAGTATTTTATCATCAGCTTTTAATTGTGGCTCATTAGTTTTAAGATCTTTTTGAATTTGCTCTGTCATTTTTTTAGCTGATCTTACTTTTGCAATGGGCAGCCACTTATTATATGCAGAGTCAGTTTGTTCTTTTGTAGTAAATACATTTACAAATTTGTAAGTGGTAGTTTCATATTCTCCTTTTTTTGCAAATGGAGGCATATTACCCGTTTTATAAATTGAGTCAACAAGATTTTTGGTAAATACGCTGTCGCCAACTCTTATTTTTTTAAATATCTCTTTAAATAAAGGAGGAAATTGTGCTGTATCATACAAACCAAACTGAGGCATCATCTCTCTTGAATCGTATAATACGCTGTCCTTGTATTTTTTTAATATCTCAACTTCAATAAAATTGCCATTCACGATCTTTTGACCTTTACCATCGCTGATGATCTTGTATTCTGTTCCATCTTTAAATTTTTTAGTGGACTCAGTACAAGAGCTTAAAAAAATAATACTTGTAATAACTAAATAAAATAATTGTTTCATTGTTTATGTTTTTAAAATTGATAACTACTTAATTGTTCTTTGTTTTCTTTAATGGCTGCCTTAAATTTTCGTACTACTTCTTCAAGTGGTTCAGAATTTTTACCGCCGGCGGCATTAAAATGTCCACCACCATTAAAATATTTTCTTGCAAAAGTATTTACATCAAAGCCGTCTTTGCTGCGGAAAGAGCTCTTACGCTCATCTCCCCTGTCGATAATTATTGCAGCCAGTTTTATTCCATGAATGCTCAATGGAAAATTAACCAATCCTTCTGTATCCCCGGTCTTTACATTAAACTTTATAAGATCAATTTGAGGAATAACGATAAGGGCTGTATTATATTCATAAAAAACTTCCAAGCGGTTAAGCAACACATGACCAAAAAAACGAAACCGGCTTTCCAAAAAATTATCAAATAATTCCTCGTGGATATGACTATGCTCCAATCCTGTTTCTTTAAGGCCAGCAACCATTTTATGTACACTGGCAGAAGTGGAAGTAAAACGGAAAGAACCGGTATCCGTCATTACACCTGCGTATAAGCATTCCGCCACATTCTGATTTATTTTATCGGCATGCCCCGAGGCAATGATAAGATCATACACCATTTCAGATGTAGAACTTTTTGTTACATCACTAATCCCATAATCAAATACTTCTACCTGAGGCTGTTGGTGATGATCTAGTAAAATTTTAGTACAGGGTAAGCCGGTTAATATCTCACTCATTTTCCTTGTTCTATCCATAGTATTAAAATCAAGGCAAAACAACCATTCTGCTTTATTTAATGTTTCAGTTGCCTTAGCGGTTTGCATTTCATAATCCAATACTTTTTTACAACCGGGCATCCAGCTTAAAAATACCGCCCAATTGGTAGGCGAAATAACTGTAGTTGTATGCCCCAATTGTTTCAAAAAATGATATAATCCAAGAGCAGAACCCATTGCATCTGCATCAGGCTTTTGGTGAAAAGTGATTACAACATTTTTGGGTTGGTTTAATAAAGGATATATATTGCTGACAGGCTGCATAAAATGGCTGCAAAAGTAGCGTATTATTTTAGATTTGAGATTTGAAATTTGAAATTGTTTTCTTCATTAGCACATCAGCATATTATCGCATTAGCACATTTGACTTAGCTTTGCGTCTCAAAAAAAATAAATAATGACTAACAGAACATTTACAATGATAAAGCCCGATACAACTGAGAAAGGACATACAAGCGCTATTTTACAGATGATTAACAAGGCAGGGTTTCGCATTGTGGCGATGAAAATGACACATCTTTCAAAAGATAAGGCAGGTGAATTTTATGCAGTTCATAAAGAAAGACCTTTTTATGGCGAATTAGTTGAATTTATGAGCCGTGGACCCATTACAGCAGCCATATTGGAAAAAGATAATGCTGTTGAAGATTTTAGAAAACTTATTGGCGCTACTAATCCTGCACAGGCAGATGAAGGAACTATCCGTAAATTGTATGCAACATCTGTTGGTGAAAATGCTGTGCATGGTAGCGATAGTGATGAGAATGCAAAGATTGAAGGTGATTTTTTCTTTAGTAAGCTCGAGCAGTTTTAATCTACGCTAATAAAAAATTTTAAACCATCCGCTTAAGGGATGGCTTTTGGTTTGCAGAAATGTATCTTCATTATTAATTCATTATAATGAAAAAAATATTTGCTTCCATATTTCTTTTAACGCTTCAGTTATCTATTACTGCTCAGCCGGATAACATTACTTCTTATAAAAGAACTATTGCCATGATACCTATGAGAGATGGCGTAAAACTATACACTGTTATTTTTTCTCCTGTAAATGCATCAAAGCCGGTTCCTGTACTTATTCAACGAACACCTTATGGAGCAAGCGTTTCAGATAATTACAATATTTTAAATGTTCCCTATTATAGTAATATGGCTAAGGAAGGATACATTTTTGTTTTCCAGGATATAAGAGGAAAATATAAAAGTGAAGGCAGGATGGAAATTCATCAGCCATTAATTCATCAAACACAAAAAGGTGCAGTTGATGAAAGCACTGATACTTATGATGCAGTTGACTGGCTGACAAAAAATGTTCCCAACAATAATGGTAAAGTTGGTATTCTTGGAATCTCTTATCCAGGCTGGCTGGCACTTGTTGGTGCTGTTGATCCGCATCCTGCATTAAAAGCCTCATCGGAACAGGCTTGTATGAGCGATCTTTTTTTAGGAGATGACTTTCATCACAATGGTGCTTTTCGCTTAAGCTATGGAATGGAATATACGTACGAAGTGGAAAATGATCCCACCACCGACAGTGATTTTCCCTTTACTCAATTTGATAATTACGACTGGTATTTGAAATTAGGATCTCTTAAAAATGTAAACGATAAATATTTTCATAACAAAATTCCAACATGGAATAATTTTGTTCAGCATCCGGATTATGATGCATTCTGGCAAAAAAATTCACCTTTAAATTATATTCAATACCCGCAGATACCAATGCTTCATGTAGGCGGATATTTTGACCAGGAAGATCTTAATGGCCCGCAATTGATGTATGGACGCATGGAAAAGAAAGATACTTTTAATAGAAATTATATTGTTTTAGGACCATGGAATCATGGGCAATGGGCCAGTGCAAAAGCAGATAGCCTTGGGAAAATTTCTTTTGAAAGCGCAACGGCTGTCTACTTCCAGGCATTGCAAAAGAAATGGTTCGACTATTGGCTAAAAGGCATCGGTGATGGAAAATTTGATGAGGCAACCTGTTTTCAAACAGGCAGCAATCAATGGCAATTCTTCAAAGCATGGCCTCCAAAAGAAGCAATAATAAAATTTTTATATGCAGGTGCTAACAATACATGTTCATTTGTAAAACCAAATAACAGCGATGGTTTTGTAAGTTATGTCAGTGACCCATCACATCCTGTACCTTACCGCACACAGCCCATTGAAGCAACTTATGGTACTGGTAGCAGATGGAGAACATGGCAGGTAGAAGATCAGCGTTTTGTTTACTCAAGACCTGATGTAGTAAGCTTTACAAGCGATTCATTAACTGAAGATTTGATTGTTACCGGGAAAATCACCGCACATGTTTTTGCCAGCACAACAGGCACTGACGCTGATTGGATTGTAAAACTGATTGATGTATATCCCGGCTTTGACCAAAAGAATTTATTAATGAGCCAATACCAGTTAGCTGTTGCAATGGAAGTTTTCAGAGGAAGATTTAGAAAAAGTTTTTCGAAACCTGAACCACTAACTCCAAACAAGCCTGAAGAATTTGTAATCAACCTACATGAAATAAATCATGCTTTTAAAAAAGGACATAAATTAATGATACAAATACAAAGCACATGGTTTCCGCTCATCGATCGCAATCCTCAAAAATTTGTACCCAATATTTTTGAAGCAAAGGAAAGTGACTTCATTAAAGCCACACACAAAATTTATTTCTCTGCCCAATATCCTACGTATATTGAACTGCCGGTGATGAGCAAATAGTATCGGCAAATTTATAATAGTGCATTTAAAAAATCTAAATATGTATATTTGGTAAGAGACCAGCCTGATATGAAAAGATCGCTGATTATACTGCTGCTTTTTATCATCACACAAAATTTTTGTATTGCACAGTTTAAGAAACAATTAGATAGCCTGTGTATTCTATGCAATAACTCTTTATCAGACTCTGATAAAGTAGTTGCTTTAGGCAAAGTTGCTAATCTCTATTATACCTATAAATTTGACAGGAAGGCAGATAGTGTTCTTCATGAGCAATTACTTATTGCAGATCTTTCTGACAATAATAATCTTTTACTGATAGCCTTATTTGGCGATGCTATTACTAATATCAGCACAACTGCAGAAACCTTTGACAAAACAGTTGAGTTCATACAAAAAGGAATAAACTATGCAAAGTCATTAAACAAATATGAGTACATAGCGCTTGGCTATAGCCGCATGGCTAATCTGCTTAGAAAAAGAGGACAATATGATAATGCATTAAGTAATGCACAACTTGCTTTAGGCTATTTGCCCAATATAAAATCCGATTCAATTAAAGCTGTTCTTTATATTGAACTTGGAGATACATACAAGGATAAAGGGGAAGCAGTTT
>JADGPX010000149.1 GCA_017882215.1 Chitinophagaceae bacterium
CGACGTGAATTTTTCATACTCAAGATTTAATTTATTTAAGTTCTTTTATTTTAATGCTTCTGAAAGAAACGTTATTGCCATGATCCTGTAAAAGAATATGCCCTTTTTCTGCCATTCCGAAGTTAGGCCATTTTTCAAATTTACTTCTTGCCACAAGTGCATAAAAATATTGTGTGCCGCGTTTGTAATCAAGCATCTTCCAGCCATTGAGCCAATGTTCAATTCTTCCATCAGGATAAACAATTACCATTCCCCTGTTCCATTCGCCAACTTTTCTTCGTGCCCTTGGCTCTTTGATGGAGGGAATAAGATCATACAAAGAACCAAGCGTTCTGTTGCCAATTGACCCCAGCTTTGCATCCGGATGGTTATCATCATCCAGAATTTGATATTCCAAACCAATAGCAGAGCCTTCGTTGTTTTCTTTTTCTGTTACAAAATATTTTACGCCGCTGTTAGCTCCTTCTGTTATTTTAAAATCGAATTGCAAAATAAAAGCAGCGTATTCGCCGGTTGTTACAATATCACCACCATTTGCTGCCTCAGCCCCATTTGATGTAAGCACAGATAAAACATTGTCCTTAATTTCCCATCCCTTATCAGGAAAATGATCTTTGTATGCGCCACGCCAGCCGTTGGTTGTTTTACCATCCCACAATAATTTTACTCCATTTTTTTTCTCCTGTTCTGATAAATTATTAGGAAGAAGATTTACAACAAATACAGTATCCGGCGGAGAGAGTTTTAAATTATTTGTTTTAATGCGGATGTTACGCCAGTAAATTTTTTCTCCCACATCTTCAGGCTTACTTATCTGGTGAACCTGTAATGCAATAAAACCTTTTGGTGTCATATCATCTACAAGGTTGGCTGCTGACATGCCATTGATAAATGTTCGCATAGAATTACCAATACATTCTATTCTGCACTTATTCCATTCTCCTTTTTTAAAAGCTGTTTTTGCAGAAGGATTATAATCCATGGGATAGAGCCAGTCCCGGCGTGCCTCATCATAAATTCCTGCTGTCCATCCACGCTGCGATGGGTCAATCTCAAATTGATAGCCATGCACTCTTCCGTTCATGTATGTGGGATTGCTTTCACTGCGAAACTGTACGCCGGAATTCATTTTATTGTTTAGCCTGAATTCAAATTCAAGAATAAAATTTCCATAATTTTTTTCAGTTGCAAGAAAAGAATTGGGTTCATTTAAAACAGTTGTTCCAACTATTTCTCCATTGATCACTTCAAATTTTGCATGACCATTTAATGCCTTCCATCCTTTAAGATCTTTGCCATTGAAAAGATCCTGCCATCCGGCAGAGGATTGAGCAAATGACAAGACTGAAACAAAAAGGAAAAAAAGGAAGCACTGAGTTTTTAGTTTCATAAAAGGCTTTGTGATTGTTGGATAAACTTACTATTATCTGGTGATTATTTAAAAAAAACGATTGGGCCTTTATTAGCGAAGAAATTAACGCCTCATATCCATACTTCTTAAAATCCCCATTTCAAGCCCACGCAGTTCTGCCAAACCTCTCATGCGGCCAATACATGAGTAGCCGGGATTTGTTTTTTTATTTAGATCATCCATCATTTGATGACCATGATCAGGGCGAAAAGGAATAGGTGCATTTACTTTTTGTTGTATTTGCAGAATCTCTTTCATTACAGCATACATATCAGTATCGCCATCTAAATGATCAGCTTCGTAAAAATTTCCATGTTCATCACGTTTAGTATTTCTTAAATGAACAAAGTGCATTCGTGTGCCAATACTTTTGGCTATAGCAGGCAGATCATTATGTTTTCCTGCTCCAAGAGAGCCGGTGCAAAAACATATGCCATTACTTTTATGAGTTACAGATGAAAGGATAAAATCAATATCATCTGCACTGCTTACAATACGCGGCAGTCCTAAAATATCAAATGGCGGGTCATCAGGGTGAATAGCTAATTTAATACCCACTTCGTCTGCCACGAGTGAAATTTCCTGTAAAAAATATTTTAAATGTTCACGGAGTTTTGCATGATCAATTTCTTTATAAGTATCCAACTTCTCCTGCATCTGATCTATCGTTTGCTTTTCTTCTCCGGGGATACCAAACATAATGATCTCCTTTAATTTTTCTAACTGCTCTTTTGTATATGCTTTGTAACGCTTTTCAGCTTCGGCGAGAATCTTTTCATTATAACAGGCTTCTGCATTTTTTCTTTTAAGAATATAGAGATCAAACACTGCTAAGTCGAACCAGTTAAAATATAAAGCTTTCGACCCATCCGGCATTTGGTAATTAAGATCTGTACGGGTCCAGTCATTGACCGGCATAAAATTATAAGTAACAATTTTTATTTCACATTCCGCCAAATTGCGAAGTGTTTGTTTATACAGATCAATATAGTGGCGGTAATTGCCTGTCTGTGTTTTTATCGATTCATGAACGGTTACACTTTCTACAACATCCCAGGTAAGTCCCGCTGCTTCAATAATATTTTTTCGCTTTTGAATTTCCTCAACAGTCCAGACATCTCCATGTGGAATATGATGCAAAGCAGTTACAACTCCGGATGCCCCGGCTTGTAAAACATCCTGTAAACTCACAGGATCATCAGGACCGAACCAACGCATGGTTTGCTCCATCATCATATGTATATGATTTTATTTTTGTGATTTAAATTGTAAATATAGTTCAGCAGACTCTATATCCCGAGATACAATACTATCAATTTTTATAAGGGTCAATCGTTTGTATTCTTCCGTTTGCATCATAAGTAAGTTCAGTTACTTTTACTGATCGTAAATGAGTTACCCCTTCACTTAAACTGGAATCATGATAAAATAAATACCATTTACCTTTAAATTCACAGATAGAATGATGTGAAGTCCACCCTACAACAGGATTAAGAATGCGTCCCTGATAGGTGAAAGGCCCGTAAGGATTGTTAGCAATTGCATAACATATAAAATGCGTATCGCCGGTTGAATAGGAAAAATAATATTTGCCGTTATACTTATGCATCCAGGATGCTTCAAAAAATCTTCTTTCATTATCACCGGCTAAAAGTGGATTACCGTTTTCGTCTGTAATGATTATCTCTTTTACTGATTCTGCAAACTGCTTCATATCATCAGCAAGCAACGCAACTCTCGGACCTAATGCCGGTTCATTTGACAAAGGCTCTGCATTTTCTGTATTATATAAATTATTTCTGTACGATTGTAACTGGCCACCCCATAAACCGCCAAAGTACATATAGAACTTACTATCATCATCACAGAAAACAGCAGGGTCAATTGTATAACTGTTTTGAATGGCTTCCGGTTCTGGTATAAAAGGGCCAGTTGGTGAATCCCCTACTGCAACTCCAATTTGGAATATTCCATCATATCTTTTTGCAGGGAAATAAAAATAATATTTGCCATTTTTATAGGCTGCATCGGGAGCCCACATTTGCCGAACTGCCCAGGGGACATCTTTAATATGCAGTGCAACTCCATGGTCTGTTGTTATACCATAAGGACTATCCATTGACAGCACATGATAATCTTTCATTGCAAAATGACTGCCTAAGTCATCAAAAGGAATACCTGCATCAATATCATGAGATGGATAAATATAAATTTTTCCATTAAACAAATGAGCTGAAGGGTCAGCCGTGTAAATGTGTTTTACCAGAGGTTGAGAAATGGCTCTTCTGTTTAAATCATTAAAATCAATATTGTCAATACTATCTTCAGGCATTCTGTTTAGTATTTCATTTTCTTCTTTCTTTCAGGTCGCTTTCAATGGTTAGTTCCATTTTTTTATTGATCTTATACCAGATAAGCATTATAGCACCAATAATAAAAATGAGGCCGGGGTAAATACTAACCGACATTCTGATCCCGGAAATGGTACTGGCTGTTTGCTGCGGCACTTCTGCCACATAACCATATCTTGCCAGTAAACCTGCACCTAATGCACCACCCACGCTTAAACCTATTTTTAATCCAAATAGCATAGCAGAAAAAATAATAGCCGTAGCTCTTCTATTGTTTTTCCATTCACTGTAATCTGCCACATCGGCTATCATTGCCCACAACAAGGGTATTGTAACACCGTAGAAAAATCCGTGTAAAATTTGTGTAATAAAAACAATACCTATCGATTCAGGTGGATAAAAATTAAACATCAACAGACATAAGGCAGATAAAAAAAGGAAAACTGCAAACACATCTCTTTTGCCAAATCGGTCAGCCAGCGGTTTTGAAAACATAATACCTACAATCATAAAGATGATACCACCTGCATTAAACAAACTGAAAGCTGAAGTTGGTGCATCTTTTGGCCATTGAAACTCTGTAAGCCCCATACCTATAAGCATATTGTTCAATCCGGAAATAAATCGATTAAAGCCTATATTTTCAAGAAAGGTAGCCAGATGAGTTTCGCTCAAATAATATTTGAAATAAAAAATGTACATGCCACCTTTTAACGCCAGTGTGATAAATACCAGGATGGTGAGGAAAAGCATAATAACCCAGGGCCTGTTTTTAACGAGGTCTTTTAGATCCTGCTTTATTGAAGTCTTTTGTGCCTGTGCAGGTACTATTCTTTCTTTTGTAGTAAGAAATGTTATTATGAAAAAAATTACGCCCGTTATTGCAAAAATTGTCATAACAGTTTTAAAACCTGCGGCCTTATCTCCATGACCAAAAATCAATACAAGCGGCAGCAATAATGATTGTATAATAAACTGTGCTATCATAACCGCCACAAACCTATATGATGACAAACTGTTTCTTTCTTTCATGTCGCCTGTAAGCACCCCGCTGAGTGCAGAATAAGGAAGGTTATTGGCAGAGTATATAATGACTAACAAAAAATAAGTAATAAGGGCATAAATTATTTTGCCATTTTCTCCAAAATTGGGTGTAGAGAAAGCCAGCAATGCCATAACCCCAAATGGAACAGAAGTCCATAAAATCCATGGCCTGAATTTACCCCACCGGGTATTGGTACGGTCGGCAATTACACCCATAATGATATTGAAAAAAGCACCAAAAAAACCACCCACAAATATGATAACACTTGCCGTTCCTGCAGGTATTTTATACACATCTGTATAAAAAAAAGCAAGAAAGGTCATCAGGGTTTGGAAGATAAGGTTAGCCGCAAGGTCGCCCAGGCTGTAACCAACTTTTTCCAAAACAGACAATTTTTGAGAGGTTACAATCATGTTGTTTTTTTGAACTTTTTATTAAATGAATGGGTTATTTTTTTTGTGTCAATGCCATAACTTTTTCAAAGGCAAGCTTTGGCTTAAAGTTTCTGTCGAATAGTAAAGGATAATTTGTTCTGTTTTTTATTGGCCATCCGTTAAGCCACGATTGTCCGTCATTTACTCCCCAAAATGTTATCCGCTCAATTTTGTCCTGATGTTTAATGAATATTTTAAATAAATCTTCATAACATTTTGCCAATTTTATTTGCATGGAATCCGGTAAACCTTGTGGATAAGGATTCATATAAGGGCTACCTTCAAAATTTTGATTTACATCCGCTCCTTTTAAATCCCATGGATTGGGTAATACCGTAATATCCAGTTCTGTAAAACTTACCTTTAACCCCAGTGCTGAAAATTCAATAATGCTGTTTTCAATATCTTCTAATGGAAGTCCGTTAATACGCCAGTGTCCCTGTATGCCCACCCCATCTATACGGGTTCCACTTGTCTGCAACTTTTTTATCATTGCTATAGCTCCTGCTCTTTTCTTTGGTTGCTCAATATTGTAATCATTATAATATAGTTCGGTATTGGGTGCAGCTTTTGCAGCTAACTCAAATGCTTTACGTATATAATCATCTCCAAGTTTTTGTAAGAAAACAGAATTACGCAATGTCCCATCTTCATTCAATGCTTCATTCACTACATCCCAACTGTCTACTTTACCTGCATACCTGCCAGCTACAGTATTGATATGGTTTGTCATAAACATCAACAGTGAATCGCTGCTTTTAATTTTACTTACAAAAGGCGCTAATTGACTATGCCATATTAAGGTGTGCCCCACAATAAACATCTTGTGCTTTTTACCATATTCCACATATTTATCTGATAAATCAAAATCATAACGATCCCAATCAGGATGTATAATTTCACATTTCATAATATTTTCAGGTGTTATAGCATTAAATTGTTGTGGTACCAAAGCTGCGGCATTAGGCTCCTTTTCTTCAATTTGAGTGGCATTTAATGCTGTACCTATCAGAAATTCATTTTTGAAACCTTCTTTAAGAGAAGTTGAATTTGAAGAAATATTTTTGCTGGGATTACAACCTGAATACAAAGTCTGTATTATAAGTATAACAACCGCACTGCTTATTGATAAAAGAATTTTTTTCATAATGATCTTTACTAGGCCACTCCCAAAGGAGAGAAGTATATAAATATTGAAATAACAATTGCCACAACAACTAACGAAAGTATTACATCCCATTTGTTCCAGCTTGCACGGCTTGCCGCCCTGTCTTCTGCAACTGTGGTAGCAAAAGTTAAACCTCTTATCTGCTCTTCACTTGGTTTTGGAGTAAGCAGGCTTACAATAACCATTAAAGCAATAGAGAACAGGAACAAATAAATACAGAAGTAAAGGAAATTAATAGTTGCAAAGTCATGAAGGATACCCGTTAAATCTCCCTGAAATAATTCCAACGTTAGCTTTATTATACCAATTATAAAACCGACTATCATACCGGTGAAGGCTCCCTTTCCGTTAATACGTTTAAAAAATACACCCAGTAAAAAAACTGCAGCAATCGGAGGCGCTAAATAGGATTGTACACTTTGCAGATATTGATATAATGTGCCTGATATCCTGCTCATCAATGGAATCCAGGCCATACCCAGCAATACAACCACTCCGGTTGCTATACGTCCAACTTTTACCAACTCCTTACCACTTGCTAATGGTTTCATTTTCTGGTAAATATCCATTGTAAATAAAGTGGAACAGGCATTATAAACAGAAGCCAATGAGCTCATCAATGCGGCCAGCAATCCACCGGCCAACAAACCTCTTAATCCAACAGGCATAATTGCTTTAACCAAAGTTGGAAAAGCTGCATTGTTGTCTGTTAAAGTTAATGTTCCCTGTTTTACCATTGCAACTGCTATCAAACCGGGGACAAGAAAAATAAAAAAAGGAAGCAATTTTAAATAGGCGGCAAATATAGTTCCTCTTCTTGCTTCACGTTCGTTTTTACCGGCCAGGCAACGCTGCACAATATGCTGGTCGGTGCACCAATACCAGACCCCCACAATAGGCGAAGCGAACAAAATACCCAGCCATGGAAAATCAGGATCGCTTAAAGG
>JADGPX010000150.1 GCA_017882215.1 Chitinophagaceae bacterium
CCCCTTTTATTGCTGCAAAAAATGCAATAATTTTTTTGAAATCGGCGGCTTCATTGTCGCTTGTAAATAAAGGTTCTCCCAATACCACTTGCTTGTTTTCAAAATCCAATCCCAGCGGCATTATTGGAACCTGTGCTTTTTTTGCAATATGATAAAATCCGCTGCGTAATTTATCTACCCGCTTACGTGTTCCTTCCGGCGCTATGGCCAATATAAAAATTTCATTGGTGGCAAACAGGTCCGCTACCTGTTCTACCATACCATGTTTACTAAAGCGATCTACCGGAATACCGCCCAGCCATCGGAACAACCAGCCAAAAGGGCCATCGAATAATTCCTTCTTTCCCAAAAATTTTGTATGGTCAATTTTTAATTTATTGCGTGCAGCAAACCCAATCAATATATCTTTCCAACTGGTATGGGGTGCCACAATTATTACCATTTTTTTATAGTGGTAAGGAAACAGGCCAACAACTTTCCAGCCCGATAATCTCCAATACAATTTCCAAAGCAATCGAAGCATTACAGAAAGGTAGTAGTTTTCTGCCTTGGAACCAAGGCGGAATCATTCTGTTTCTATCTTATCTATCTCCCTCATCAACCTATCCCTTTCTGTTAATGCAACAATTATTTTTTAATAGTACAGAATGTCTTGTGTACAGCCAGGGTCTGCACCGCAGAAACTTTTGAAATAAATATTCTTTGCGTGCGACCCTGGAATTAAAGAGTTCTTATTTATGAGTAAAGTAAATGGTTTAACTTTTTTGTAATTCTTATTTATAAGAATCAATGAGTTTTGGCGTATTAAAATTTCAGATTCTTTTAAGCGCCGGGGTCTCACGATAGTTCGTTTAAATTTTAGCGTTTTAAAATGAGACTCCGTCGGGAAGTATTGATGAAACAAAATTTGAAAAACAAAATAGAAATTTGTTCAATATCAATGCCCTTTTTTTAGTTACCTTACGAAAATTAAAGTGTTAGTGGCAAAGATTTAATATCACCTGAAGAGATATATCCACAAAACAAAAAATCTTAATTATAAGAGAAGTTATTTAATATTAACCGTTTCAGGATAATGAAGATGTCGGCTTCTATATTGCTATGTATAATGTTCCTTTTTGCTTTCCAGGAAGACTCTTTTAAGAAAAAGAGAGAGGAACTGGTGGAGCAACACATAATGCAAAGAGGTATAAAAGACCAGGCTGTTATAAGGTCAATGAAGAATGTAAAACGGCATCTGTTTGTACCCGAAAATAATGTTTCAAATGCTTATGCTGACCGGCCATTGCCTATTGGTTATGGCCAGACAATTTCACAGCCATTTATTGTTGCTTACATGACTGAGGTTATCAATCCGAAACCGGAATACAAAGTGTTGGAGATTGGAACAGGATCTGGATATCAGGCAGCGGTATTGGCTGAAATAGTGAAAGAAGTTTATACTATTGAAATTATTCCGGAACTTGGAAATGCTGCTGCAGCAAGATTGAAAAAATTAGGATACAATAATATAAATGTAAAAGTCAGCGACGGATATTTTGGATGGAAAGAACACGGACCTTATGATGCTATAATAGTAACTGCTGCTGCAGAATTTATTCCTCCTCCTTTGATAGAGCAATTGAAAGAAGGGGGAAAGATTGTAATTCCAATAGGTTCTCCATTTATGAATCAAACCCTTATGCTTATTGAGAAAAAAGGAAAGAAAATAACTACCAAAAGTTTAATGCCTGTGGTTTTTGTTCCGTTTACGAGAAAGAAGGAGTGAGTCGTCAACTACAACCACTTGGTAATTCACTACTTAAAACTTTTAAATTATTGAGTGGAATGATTAGTCAAAACCCTACTCACAACAGACCTCTCACCACTCACAAAAAATGTTGCAGTTCCCTAATAAATACAAGCTTCTTTTTTCAATTGCCTTTCTCTCTGCGGCCATCATTGCTTTTCAGCTTGCTTTAATACAAATACTTTCTAACGTTCAGTGGTATCATTTTGCTTATATGGTTATTTCGGTGGCGCTGCTTGGCTTTGGTGCAGCCGGAACTGTTCTTGCAATTTTCAAAAAAAATCTTATAAATCGTACAGATGCACTTCTTCCTTTTTTAATGATTAGTACAGGCATTGTCATGTCCTTGGTTACGGATGTATCTCAAATGCCTTTTATCCGTTTCGATTCTTATTTATTGTTTGCCGAATATAGTCATATAGGTAAATTGCTGCTTACTTACCTGTTGTTTTTTATTCCATTCTTCCTTGGTGCTTTGGCCATTGGGTTGGTATTTGTAAAGTATGTGAATGATATCGGGAAGATATACTTCGCTAATTTATTAGGTTCGGGTGCAGGAGGCATACTTGCTTTAGCGCTTATCTGGCTATTCTTTCCAAAGCAATTGCCTGCTTTTATTGCCATCTTACCAGTGTTAGCGGGGCTGATGATCCTTCCAAAGTATAAAAGGTTTTTTCATATTGGTTTTGCTGTGATTGCTGTAGCAGTTATCTCCTGGAAATGTTTGTATCCACCGCAACTTATATTATCAGAGTATAAAGACCTTAGCAAAACATTGATTCTTCCGGAGGCAAAAATAACATTGGAAAAAAGCAGTCCTTATGGTGTTATTCAAACGGTGTCTTCGCCGGTTTTGCGGTATGCTCCCGGCATGAGTCTTACCGCTCAAAAAACAGCACAGATAAAAATGGCTGCATTTATAAACGGTGATTGGTTTGGCGCAGTTACTGACTGGAAGAAAACCGATACTTCCATCATCCTTGATTATACAACTTCCGCTCTGCCATACATCATGGCAAAAAGAAATGATGTATTGGTATTACGATCAGGTACCGGCATTGATGTAGCACATGCTGTTAGCAGGGGCGTAAAAAACGTAGTTGCTGTTGAACCTAATTCAATTATTCTTTCCACCTTAAAACATGAATTGGCAGCAGCAACCGATTCGTTGTTTTCTCATCCTAATGTATCCCTTCATAATCTTGAGCCGCGTACTTTTTTATTAATGGATACATCTCATTACGACCTTATCACTTTACCAATGGTAGGAACATTTGGTGGCTCATCAGGATTATATGCCTTGCAGGAGCAGTTCCTCCTTACAAAAGAAGCATTCCGGGTAATGTGGTTTAAGTTGAATGAAAGAGGAGTTATAAGCGTGACATTATGGATGGATTATCCTGTTCGAAACCCATTAAAAATTCTGGCTACCATGGTGGAGGTTCTTACAGAGTTGGGTATACAAAATCCAAAGGAGCATATTGCTGCCATCAGGAGTTGGGGCACCATAACTTTTGTAATGACAAGATCATCCTTGCAACAGAATGAGATCACTAATATCCGGCGATTTTGTGAGGAGATGCTGTTTGATCCAGCTATCCTTCCGCAACTGGATGCTGAAGAACGTACCCGCTACAATCAATTCCAGGATGGCCGTTTTTTTGATTATATCGAAAGAATAATTTCTACAGACAGAAATGACTTTTATGCAGATTATGATTTCAATATTAAACCGGCTACAGACAACAAACCGTATTTCTCTCAATATATTAAATGGAGCAACCTTAACCGGCTGGCAGGATTTTTTGGTAACCGGTCGCTTCCGTTTTTCGAGATAGGTTACCTGCTGGTGATTATAACGTTCATTCAAATTTCGATAGCTTCTTTTGTTTTGATCCTTCTTCCACTTTTCAAAATCGGATGGAAAGGGAAAAATAAATTCAGCGTTATTCTTTACTTCAGTGGAATAGGTTTTGGTTATATGTTTGTTGAAATGGTATTCATCCAGCGCTTTATTTTATATTTTGGTAATCCTGTCTATTCCGCATCAGCAGTCATTAGTTCATTGTTAATTTTCTCCGGTATCGGCAGCTATCATTCAAACTATTTTACACTTAAAAGAAAACGGCTGATGATGATATTCATGTTGATCGTCACTATGCTATTTGCATATTCACTTATTTTTACGCCTGTATTGCAGCAAACCGTTCATTTAAACCTGTTCTTTAAATTAATAATCGTTTTCCTGCTCACAGCGCCCTTAGCATTTTGCATGGGCATCCCTTTTCCGGCAGGCTTATCGCATGTTTCAAAAATGAATACTGAAGTGGTTCCATGGGCATGGGGAATAAATGGTTGTGTATCTGTAATAAGCACAGCTCTTGCCACTGTGGTAGCTGTAGAAATGGGATTTACATGGGTAATGTTATTTGCTGCATTAGCTTATTGCCTGCCATTGATGGTGCAGGTAAAATGGAAGTACCATTAGGATGAACGCTTGTTATGTTTCATTCTCAGCAACGTCTCCTTTAGAGACGTTGCGTTGCCATGCAGTATAAAGTTATAATTTTATAGATGCCAGTTCAGCAAACTATTCCCCTTTAATGATGGAACTTTCTTTATTACATTCACCGGCCATAACTGGTTACCTTTAATAGATAAAAAATGCTTAAGAATTTAACCTTTATACCTTTCTTGTTTTTTTCTGCACTATTCGCCCAGCAAAAAAACGGACTTGATTCCATTTTGAAGCAAATGCAATTGGCTGCCAAAGAACAACTCCTGGATAAATACTATCCACGTAATATTGATACAGTTTATGGCGGTTATCTAAGCACTTTTACATACGACATCCAACCTTTTGGAGAGCAGGATAAAATGATTGTAACTCAATCCAGGCATACCTGGTCTACTGCCAGGGCAGCTTTGTTTTATAAGGATACGGCATATATAAGTATGGCACGTCATGGCTTTTACTTTCTCAGAGATAAGATGTGGGATACCGTTTATGGTGGCTTTTTCAATTTGGTAAACAGGCAAGGCATTGTAAAGAGTAAAATAAAAGAAGCTTATGGCAATAGTTTCGCTATTTATGCATTAGCCGCATACTACGAATGCTCAGGAGATATAAATGCGCTAAACCTGGCCAAAAAAACTTTTACATGGCTTGAAAATCATAGTCATGATAATCAATATAAAGGCTATTACCAGCATCTTGAAAGAGACGGAACTCCTGTAAAAAGAACAGCCTTAATACCAGGTACTTCTGATATAGGATATAAAGATCAGAATAGTTCTATTCATCTGTTGGAGGCCTTTACGGAATTATATAGAATTTGGCCGGATCCGTTACTTAAAACACGCCTTCAGGAGTTATTGCTATTGATACGGGATACCATTGTTACTTCAAAAGGTTATCTGCAATTATTTTTCACCCCTGAGTGGAAGCCTGTATCCTATAGAGACTCTTCAAAAGAAGTGATTTTAAAGCACCGCAATGTAGATCATGTATCATTTGGACATGATGTAGAAACGGCTTATCTAATGATGGAGGCATCAGAGGCATTAGGCATTCATCACGATAATAAAACGATGGAAGTTGGAAAACGAATGGTAGACCATGCTTTGCGTAATGGCTGGGATAGTAAGCTGGGTGGTTTCTATGATGAAGGGTACTATTTTAAAAACGTTCCCACAATTACTATTATAAAAGAAAGTAAAAACTGGTGGGCGCAGGCCGAAGGATTAAATACATTGTTGATCATGGCAGATTTATACCCTTCTGATAGTATGCAATACCTTCAGCGCTTTAAAGATCTTTGGCAGTATGTACAAACCTATCTTATAGATCATCAGCATGGTGATTGGTATGAAGAAGGCCTGGATAAAGAGCCGGAAAGAAAAACAGCATTGAAGGCTCATATCTGGAAAGGTACTTATCATAACTTCAGAGCGCTTAGTAATTGTATAAAGCGATTGCAGAAAAATATGAAGGTTACAAATGGTAAATTAAATTAGCCTATTTCTTTCTGAAACTGCAGAAAAGGAAATTTTGAATAGTGTTGAAGGGTGTTTTATGATCTTCCTCAATGCATTTAATTCTATCAAAAGCAACTTCAAACCTTGCTGACAGAGAAGTTTCTGAATATTGCTTTATTTCTAAACCACTGCATTTTTTTGGACCGTTCTCTGAAAATGTGCCCAGTATTAAATATCCGTTTTGCTTAATTGCATCTTCTGCAATAGAAATGTATTTATAAATATTATCTTCTGTGGTTAGAAAATGAAATGCTGCCCTGTCGTGCCAAAAATCAAACTGTACAGGTGCTACAAAATCTGTAACATCTGAAACAATCCAATGAACTTTAGATGCTCTTTCTCCTAACCTTTTCTTTGCTCTTTCAATTGCAGTAGCTGAAATATCAAGCACCCAAATATTTTGATAGCCTTTATCAAGTAATACATCTACAAAGTGACTGTCGCCACCGCCAATGTCTATAATTTTAGCAGAAAGCGGTAATTGAAATAATTCTAAAAATTCAATTGATGTTTTTGGATAAGGCTGAAACCAGCTTACTTCATCTTCTGCTTTTGTTTTATAAAGTTTATCCCAATGTTGTTGTACACTATTATTCATAACTTATTATTTGGGGTAAAAAATTAAGCGTTTTATACAATTTTATTTTCCCTCCACAATCCCAATCTCCTCCTCACTCAACCCATACAATTGATACACTAACTTATTTATTTTATCATCAGTGTATTTTATTCTTGTATTGAGTTGTTCGAGTTTATCGGGTGTGGTGGTTTGTTGTTTTTCTTTATTTAGTTGCAGCATCGTTTCTACTAAATTCACTATTTCATCGTGAAGGGATTTTTCATTTTTTTTGTCGAAATCAATTTCTGGAATAGGAATTTTACTCAATGGTTCATTGAAATATTCTCTTGAATTTCCTTTTGGTTTTCCAATAAATCCATAAAACCAGTTTATTAAACTTGAATTTAAAATTCCAAGAACATATTTGGTTTTAAAATCATTATTTTTTAGAATGATTGCTCTAATATCTCCTCCGTCATTAAAATGTTGAGTATTATCGTAAGCGAACCGATTAGTTGATGCCCTATATGGTACTACAATTTTCTCTTCTGAATCAAATATCTCCTTTTGCCTTGGGCGTTCAAGTCTATACCAATCATATAGTTTCCTTTTTACCTCATTTCTATCAGATAATTCCTTTTTATGTTCTTCAAGATATTTATAAATGTTAGGATACTTTTGAATATTAGTTTTTGAATCTACATATATTAAGTATTGTCCTCTTTCAAAAATTGAATATTTTCCAATATCTCCATTTTTAATATTCTTACGTAAAATATCTTTTTCGAATTTCCTTTTCAGAGCTAATTCTTTTGAAATAGTAAAGACATTATTCTTTCCAGAAGTAGACCCCTTTTCAATTATTGAGATTTCTCACAGAGGAGTATGATTATTTATTTTTTTAATTAATTCTAACTCTTTACCATGAGCAATTATCCACGT
>JADGPX010000151.1 GCA_017882215.1 Chitinophagaceae bacterium
CCCTATGGTTTTGCGCCACAGATTGCAATGGCAATTTTTGGGGGAGCAATTATAAAAGATAAGAAGCTTGCTTTTTTATTGCCTTTGCTTTCTATGTTTATTTCTGATGCTTTGTACGAAATTTTATTTAGAAACGGGGTAGGGAATATCCAGGGATTTTACTCAGGGCAAATAACCAACTATATTCTTTTTGGATCGATGACAGTTTTTGGATTTTTTATAAAGAAAATAAATGTTGCAAAAATAATTCTGGCATCTATCGCTGCACCAACGGCGTTTTTCCTTCTGTCTAATTTTTTTGTATGGCTTAGCAGTTCTCCTGATGCAGGTTTTGCAAGACCAAAAACTTTCAATGGCTTACTAATGTGTTATAATGATGGATTACCTTTTTATCCATGGAGCGTTGCATCAACATTAATCTTCTCTGCAATATTATTTGGAAGTTTTTTCCTGATCACAAGGAATTCTCTTGCGCCAGCAAAAAGTATTGCTTAGCCTTTTTCATTTTCGTATCCTTCATCAATTAAAAGATGTTTTCCATCTGCGGCTTCTGTGGCTAATTCATCGCAGCGTGTGTTGTAAAAATTTTCCGCATGCCCCTTTACCCATTTAAATTTTAATTTATGATTTTGTAAGAGTTTATAAAAACGTAACCACAGATCTTTATTTTTTTTGCCGCCTTTAAAATCAGTTCTTATCCAATTCTTCAGCCAGCCTTCTTCAACAGCTTTTACTACATAATTGCTGTCAGAGTAAATCAAGAGATCAAGATTATTTTTTTTCATTGCTTCCAGTGCTGCAATTACAGCCATCAATTCCATTCTGTTATTAGTAGTAAGCCTGTAGCCTTTTGATAATTCTTTTTTTACTTCTCCCCAAATTAAGACTGCGCCATAACCTCCAGGGCCGGGGTTTCCACGGGATGCGCCATCTGTATAAATTAATATTTTAGAAGTATTGTGCAATGATTAAGGAATAAATTTAAACCTGGAATACTCCGGTTTTAAAATCCGCAATTTCATTGTTATTGTTTGCTGCTGCAATACTTTCAGAAATTATTTTTCTTGTATCCGCAGGATCAATTATATCATCTACCCATAATCTTGCGGCTGCATAATATGGACTTGTTTGTTTCTCATAGCGTTGGATGATCTCTGATAATAATTTTTGCTCATCTTTCGGAGTAATTACTTTGTCTTTTGTTTTTAAAGAAGCTACCTGGATCTGTAATAATGTTTTGGCTGCCTGTTCTCCCCCCATAACAGCAATTTTTGCGGATGGCCATGCAAAAATAAAGCGGGGATCATATGCTTTGCCGCACATAGCATAATTACCAGCGCCATAAGAATTACCAACAATGATCGTGATTTTTGGAACTACAGAATTGGCAACAGCATTTACCATTTTTGCACCATCTTTAATAATGCCGCTATGCTCACTGCGGCTGCCGACCATAAAGCCGGTTACATCCTGTAAAAAAATCAATGGAATTTTCTTTTGATTGCAATTCATTATAAAGCGTGCTGCTTTATCAGCGCTGTCATTATAAATAACGCCGCCAATTTGTAATTCTCCTTTTTTATTTTTTATGTTGAGCCGCTGATTGGCAACAATGCCTACTGCCCATCCATCTACACGGGCATATCCACATAAGATCGTTTTTCCATAATCCATTTTAAATTCATCAAACGAACTTGTGCTGAGCGAAGTCGAAGCATCTACAATGCATTTAATGATCTCGAGCATATCATATGGCGAATTATTTTCTTCAGGGAAAATGCCATACAAATGTGCAGAGTCTTTTTTTGGTGCGATTGATCTGGCTCTATTAAAACCTGCTGATGGATTTTCGCCGAGCTTACTCATTATTTTTTTTATTTGATCCAAACATTCCTGCTCGGTTTTAAATTTATAATCAGCAATACCGCTGATCTCTGTATGAGTTGCTGCCCCGCCTAAAGTTTCACTATCAATATTTTCTCCGATAGCGGCTTTAACCAAATACGGTCCTGCTAAATAGATTGAGCCATTTCCTTCTACCATTAAAGTTTCATCACTCATAATTGGCAGGTAAGCGCCACCTGCTACACATGGACCCATAACTGCTGCGATTTGTGAAATGCCCATCGCACTCATCTTTGCATTGTTTCTAAAGATGCGTCCGAAGTGTTCTTTATCAGGAAAAATTTCATCCTGCATAGGAAGAAAAACACCTGCGCTATCTACCAAATAAATTATTGGTAATTTATTTTCCATAGCTATTTCCTGCATCCTCAAATTCTTTTTACCGGTAATAGGAAACCATGCACCTGCTTTCACAGTCTGGTCATTGGCAACTATCACACATTGTTTTCCACTTACATAACCAATGCCCGCTACAGTTCCACCTGCAGGACAGCCGCCATATTCTTCATACATTTCATAGCCGGCAAATGCGCCTATTTCAATAAAAGATTTTTCGGCATCCCTTAAGTATTCTATTCTTTCCCTTGCAGTAAGTTTATTTTTTTCTCTTTGTTTTTCAATTGCCTTTTTACCTCCACCTGCTTCTATTTTTATTTTTCTCTGCTTTACCTGGCTTAAAGCAAGTTTCATTGCATCTTCATTTTTATTGAAATCTATATTCATAATCTTTATCTATTCTTATAAAATTTTTTAAAAAATCCTGTTGGTTTAACGGTAGTATTATTAAAGGTAAGTTGTTGCAAATAAAATCCCGCAATTGCGGGACTCAAAAAATTTCTTTAATAATCATTTACAGGTTTTGCCGGAGGCTTAACCGGTTTTTTGTTTTTATCATCAGGCTTAGTTGCCGGGAGAATAACTTTTGTTTCTTTTTTATCAGGCGATTTAGTGCTGTCTGTTTTACTCTTGTCTGTTTTTAGAACTTCTTTTTCATTTCCTCCTTTATCTTTTCCGGGTACCTGGTTGAGATCTTTAAATGCATCTTTACTAAAATCAGATTCAACAGGAGCAGTTAATTCGCTGCCTTCATAATCACCCTGATTGCCGTTACCCTGGTCTTCAGAAAAATCTGAACCTTCGCCCTGCCGTACAAGGGCAGCAAAGTTTTGGTCAGCATAAATAGGATTATTATCAAGTTCAGCAGGTTTTTGAAATTCAGCTTTAGGATCTATACCCAATCTTTTATCAGCATATACTTTTTGCATAAAGTACGCCCATTCAGGCATTGCCATTTCATTACCACCATAGGTCCACCTGATCTTTAAGAACGGATCATCACAGCCTACCCATGCACCTGCAAGTAACTGGGGAGTATAACCAATGAACCATCCATCCGTATTTTCGTTGGTGGTTCCTGTTTTACCGCCCATCGCACTTTTAATACCAAATCTTCCACGCATTGAATGTCCTGTGCCAAAGTCAATAACTCCCTGCATCATTTTATACATTGTATAAGCATCTGCTTCGCTTATAACCTGTTTGGATTCGGACTGAAAACTTTCAAGAACATTGCCATTCTTATCTTCTATACGGCTAATAATAAGTGGTTCAGTACTAAAGCCACGGTTAGGAAACATACTATATGCATGAAGCATTTCAAGTAAAGTAAGATCAGCTGAGCCAAGGGCTATAGAGGGCACGATAGGAATGTTACTTTTAATACCGCATAAATGAGCAAACTCTGCAGTTTTTTTAGGACCGATACGGCTCATAAGATCCCATGCAGCAGCGTTTAATGATTTGGCTAAACAATATGCCATTGTTCCGCCGCCACCTGAAATTGTTTTATTGGCAAGCGTGATTGTTCTGCCTCCAATATAACTATCCGGCGTAAGCCCTGCATCTATTAATGCCAGCGTATATAATATGGGTTTGAATGTAGAGCCAACCTGCCTGTTGGTTGTTACATGATCAAATTTGAACGACTTAAAATCAATTCCGCCAACCCATGCTTTTACCTCACCTGTTACAGGATCTACCGCAGCAAATGAAGTTTGCATCATTTGTTTTAAATATTTTATGGAATCAATTGGTGTCATTACAGTATCCTTTTCTCGCTTACTGTTCCATGCAAATACTTTCATATGCACAGGCACATAGAAAGATTTTTTTATTTCTGCTTCGTCAATTTCATCTTCTTTCATTTGTTTCCAGCGCTCACTTTCCTTCATTGCTCTTAGTAAAATGTCCTGGTGATTTTTCCATACATCTTTACCCAACTGGCTATTGAATTTTTTTTGCATGGCACTCATGTGAAGCACCACTGCCTCTTCTGCATACAATTGCCATTTAGGATCGATGGTGGTATATATTTTCAATCCATCCCTGTACAGGTCATAATTTTTTTCTGTTTTAGGATCCTGGTGAGTTTTACACCATTCCTCCAGCCTTTTACTTAATACAGCACGGAAGTAAGGGGCGATCCCCATATTCTCATCCAGCTTTTTAAATTTTATACCAAGTGATTTTTTCTTAAAGGCATCTGCTTCTGATTGTTTAAGTACATCGTTTGTAACCATGCGTTCTAACACCAGATTTCTTCTATTCAAAGCAGCCTGCGGATGTCTAACAGGATCATATTGACCTGGTCCACTTAACATGCCAACAAGTAAGGCGGCCTCATCAGTTGTTAATCGGGAAGGTTCTTTTTGAAAATATACACGGGAAGCATTGCGGATACCATAAATATTGCCCCAGGGAACTCTGTTTAGATATAATGAGAGAATTTCCTGCTTGGTAAAATTTCTTTCCAGTTTAAGGGCAACAATCCATTCTTTTAATTTATCAGCACTTCTTTTTAAGATAGATCCACGGCCTTGTCCTAGAATTTGTTTAGCTAATTGTTGCGTGATAGTACTGGCTCCCCCTTCACTACCAAAACCCTTTATTGCCCGGGCAATTGCAATAGCATCAATGCCGGAATGCTCATAAAAGCGAACGTCTTCTGTAGATATTAAAGCATCAATAACATGCGGTGAAATATCTTTAAAATCTACAGGGCTTCTGTTTTCTGCATAAATTTTACCCATTAGCGTAGTGCCATCATTAGCATAAATTTCTGAAGCAAGATTAGCCTGTGGATTCTCCAGATCCTGCATAGAAGGTATTTTGCCAAAAACACCCAGTTGAGCAAATAATAACATCACAAGAAATAATCCTGTACCACCCAATACGGTATACCATAATATCTTTACAGAACGTTTCATTGTTGTGTTTTTGGAAGTGCTTTTGCCGGAAGTATAAGTTCGTTTTTCAGCCACAGAATTAAAAATTAAAATTATAAGGTTACCAAAGGTAAAAAACCCAATCGTTCTTTGGTACATTCTTTCGTTAAAAATATGCAGATAAAACTTTTAAAACTTTCCGGGATATTTGGAATTAAGTAATTTAAGATAACTCTGTAAATCCTTGTTGACTTTTAATACCTGCAAATTCACGCCCTCGTTGGTGTTCAATAAGCCCTGTGCGTAAGGTGCACCAACAACAGTACAATCTGCAAATAATTTATGTAGATTAGTTCTTTTAAATAATGGATTCTCCACAATACCATCCACAATATTTTACCACTACTATTTTAGATTGGCAACATTTATTAAAGCCTGATAAATATAAAGACATCATCATTCAAAGTCTGCAGTTCTTAGTGAAAGAAAAAAGAATAGAACTAAATGCGTTTGCAATAATGAGCAATCATATACATTTGATATGGCAAATACAACAGGGGCAGGTAAGAGAAAATATTCAAAGGGATTTTTTAAAGTATACATCACAAACAATTAAAAGAGATTTGGAATTAAATCACCCTGAAGTTTTAAAAATTTTTGAAGTAAATGCAAAAGACAGAAAATACCAGGTATGGTAAAGAAACCCATTGAGTATAGATTTGTGGACGAAGGAAGTATATATACAAAAGATGGAATACATTCATAATAATCCGGTTGACGCTGGTATAGTTGAAAAAGCGGAAGAATATATTTATAGCAGTGCAAGAGACTATTATTATGGCAAGCAATGCGGACTAATAAAAATTGAATTCCTTTTATAGATTCATTGTTTGTAAGTCCTGAGTTACAAACTCAGGACAGCCAGGGGGCAGTATTGTTTAAAATAGACATTTATGAATGAAAATAAAATCAGTCGCAGGTATATGATCCAGATCGGTTCAATTGCTGCTGTGTCAACCGCGGTTTCACCGTTACTGACCTCTGCCAAAAGTACTTCTACTCATTTTAAACAGAATAGCTTTAGCATTCCTGGTGCAGATGGTGATATCTGCTTTATGAATGCTGTGGATATGGCAGCTTTATTGCGCACCAAAAAAATATCTGCACGTGAAGTAATGCAGGCGCACTTAAAACAAATAGCAAAGGTTAATGCTAAGGTCAATGCAATTATTACCCTTGTGCCCGAAGATGAACTGATGGCACAGGCACTCGCCGCAGATGAATCACTTGCTAAAGGTAACATAACCGGTTTATTGCATGGCCTGCCGTTTGCTGTTAAAGACCTTATAGATACAAAAGGTATTAGAACCACCTACGGATCACCGATGTGGAAAGATTTTATTCCGACTCAGGATGCGTTGATTGTGGAACGTGAGAAAAAGGCTGGCGCTATAGTTATAGGCAAAACAAATGTTCCCGAACTTGGCATGGGCTCACAGACTTTTAATCCATTGTTCGGTCCTTCATTTAATCCTTATGATGTTTCAAAAACATGTGGTGGCAGTACCGGAGGTGGTGCTGCGGCATTGGCTTGCGGTATGACTCCTCTTGCCGATGGCAGCGACATGGGTGGCTCACTACGAAACCCCGGAAGTTTCTGCAATGTAGTTGGGTTGAGGACTTCGCCCGGAAGAGTGCCACTCGCTACTGCTAAACTTGCATGGCAGGGATTAAGTGTGCAAGGACCGATGGCACGTACCGTTTCAGATTGTGCATTTTTACTTGCTGTGCAGGCCGGTCCTGACAGCCGCTCACCTATATCCATTATGGAAAGTCCACAGCAGTTCCTCAAACCACTGAAGCGTGATTTTAAAAATGTGAAAGTTGCGTTTATCAAAGACCTTGGCTTGCCCTGGGAAAGAGAAGTGAAAGATGCCATTAATGCACAAAGAAAAGTATTTGAATCACTGGGTTGCATTGTAGAAGAAAATGAGCCCGACATGACCGACGCCAATGAGTGCTTTATCAACTTTCGTCACTGGCAGTATGAAGCCCAGTATGGCGATTTGTTATCGGCTAACAGCGATAAATTGAATG
>JADGPX010000152.1 GCA_017882215.1 Chitinophagaceae bacterium
GTATATCCAATTAACAATATCAACATCGTAAAAGCGAAAGGCTCCTACGTTTGGGATGATAATGATGTAAAATATTTGGACATGTATGGCGGACATGCGGTTATAAGTGTAGGTCATACAAATCCGCATTGGGTAAATCGTATTGAAGAGCAATTACACAAAATTGCTTTTTATTCTAATTCAATTAAAATCCCATTGCAACAGGAACTTGCAGAAAAGCTTGGAAAAATTTCGGGTAAAGAAGACTATCAATTATTCTTATGTAACTCCGGCGCAGAAGCAAACGAGAATGCATTAAAGCTTGCATCTTTTCATAATGGAAGAAAAAAAATAATTGCTTTCACAAAAGCTTTCCACGGAAGAACTTCTTTGGCTGTTGCAGCAACTGATAATCCAAATATTGTTGCTCCTGTTAATGAAACAGCTAATGTAGTTTTTCTTCCTTTCAATGATGAAAATGCATTAGAAGAATATTTTAAAAATAAGGGTAAAGAAATTTCTTCTGTAATAATTGAAGGCATACAGGGTGTTGGTGGTATTAATGTAGCAAATGAATCTTTCTTACAAAAAATTCGCAATTTATGTGATGAGCATAATGCTGTATTTATTGCTGACAGCGTGCAATGTGGCTATGGCAGAAGCGGTAAATTTTTCTCCCACGATTATGCAAATGTAAACGCTGATATCTACACAATGGCAAAAGGTATGGGCAATGGGTTTCCTGTTGGCGGAATTATTATTGCGCCTCATATCAAGCCAAAACATTTTATGCTGGGCACAACTTTCGGAGGCAACCATCTTGCATGTGCCGCTGCATTGGCAGTTTTAGAAGTTATAGAATCTGAAAATTTAATTAGTAATGCAGAAACAGTTGGTGCTTATCTTATGGATGAATTAAAAAAGATCCCTGAACTGCAAAATGTAAGGGGCAGAGGCTTAATGATCGGCTTTGATGTTCCCGAAGAATTAAAAGATCTTAAAAGAAATTTATTATTTACACATCATATTTTTACAGGTGAAGCAAAACCAAATATTATCCGGTTACTTCCTTCTCTTGCATTAACAATCGAAGATGCAGATCATTTTCTAAAAGCAATTAAAGAAGAAATTAATTCTCTCCAAAATTCTTTAAAAGAAAATTCTAATCTTAAAGACAAAAATCATTTTTCAATCAATAAAAATTCCCCTTTAGGGGTTAAGGGTTTATGAAAAATTTCATCTCTGTGCATGACGTTTCTGATATAAATGCTTTAATAAAAAAAGCATTGAAATATAAAAGCGATCCATTTAAAGATAGAAATCTGGGAAGCAATAAACGAATCGGTTTATTATTTCTTAATCCCAGTATGCGAACAAGATTGAGTACGCAGATCGCTGCAAAAAATCTGGGAATGGAAGCGATTGTTTTTAATATAGGGCAGGAAGGATGGACATTGGAATTTGAAGAGGAAGCAATTATGAGTGGTAATACAGCAGAGCATGTAAAAGATGCGGCGCCTGTGTTGGGAAAGTATTTTGATGTTTTGGGCATTCGCACATTTCCATCTTTAAAAAACCGAAAAGATGATTACAGTGAATTATATATAAAACAATTTATTAAATATGCCGGAATTCCCATCGTTAGTTTAGAGAGCGCAACGCTGCATCCCCTGCAAAGTTTAGCTGATATCATAACAATTAAAGAGCACTTACCAATTCCTCCCCCACCGGGGGAGGCAAGGAGGGGGCTCAAAATTGTTCTAACATGGGCGCCTCATGTAAAGCCTTTACCGCAGTGTGTTGCGAACAGTTTTTCTCAATGGATAAATGCATGGAACGAAGCTGATTTTGTAATTACACATCCCGAAGAATATGAACTGGATGAAGAGTTTACTAAAGGAGCAACAATCACCCTCAACCAGGATGAAGCTTTAAAAGATGCAGATTTTGTTTATGTAAAAAATTGGAGCACTTATAAAGATTATGGAAAGATCTATTGCAATGATCCCAAATGGATGCTCACCGATAAAAAATTAAAACTTACCAATAATGCAAAGGTGATGCATTGCCTGCCCGTGAGAAGAAATGTTGAACTAAGTGATGAAATTTTAGATGGTAGTCACAGCATCATAACACAACAGGCATCCAACAGGGTGTGGGCTGCACAGGCTGTATTAAGTGAAATTTTACCCCCATCTCCTAAAGGGAAGTAAAGATTTTTTAGATTTAAAAATGAAGAAGTAATAAATGATACAAAAGCAGCTTTTGAAAAAGATCAGGGAAACAATTACAGAGATTCAAAGTTCTTCTCAAAACCTTTTGGATCAAAACATCCCTTTAGGGGGGGAAGGGGGCAAATTATACGTTATAAAGATCGGTGGAAACATCATAGATGATGAAGAAAAACTTTCTTTATTCTTAAAAGATTTTGCTTCAATTAAAGAAAAAAAGATCTTAATACATGGTGGTGGTAAACTTGCTACAAATATTGCACAGCAGCTAAATATTCCTCAGCAAATAATTGATGGACGAAGAATAACTGATGCAGAAACATTAAAAGTGATTACGATGGTGTATGCCGGGTATATAAATAAAAACATTACAGCATCATTACAATCAAATAATTGTAATGCAGTTGGTTTATGTGGCGCAGATGGTAATTTAATCCAGGCACACAAAAGAACTGCGAAAGTCCTCTCCTTTGGAGAGGATTTAGGTGAGGTCATTGATTATGGTTTTGCAGGAGATATTGATAAGGTAAATGTTGAATGGCTAAGCCAATTATTGAACGAAGACTTAACACCGGTTATAGCTCCTGTTACGCATGATAAAAACGGGCAATTACTAAATACCAATGCAGATACAATTGCACAGGAAATTGCAAAAAGTATGGCAAGCAAATATGCAGTTACATTGATTTATTGTTTTGAAAAAAGAGGAGTTTTGCAAAATGCTGATGATGAGCATTCTGTTATTGCAAAAATTAATCCTGCTTCTTATAAAGATTTAAAAGAAAAAAAAATAATTCATTCAGGTATGATACCAAAGCTGGATAATGCTTTTGCAGCATTAGATAGCGGTGTAAAAAAAGTTATTATCGGTAAAGCAGAAGATTTGTTACATCTGATTACGTCTGAAAAAGGAACAGTTATTATCTCATAATTTTTTATAAAAATTTCATGAGTTCAGAAAATAACATCAATCCATTAAACTCTTTAAAAGTCTCCCCTAACGGGGGAGATTTAGAGGGGGCTATTGATCTTCTAAAAAAATTAATTGCTATACCATCTTTTAGTAAAGAGGAAGATAAAACTGCTTCTCTCATTGATCAATTTCTGCAATCAAAAAATGTATCAACGGAAAGATTTCTAAATAATGTTTGGGCAAAAAATAAATATTTTGACAAGGCAAAACCAACCATTTTTCTCAATTCTCATCACGATACAGTAAAGCCCAACAAGGGTTACACATTAGATCCTTTTTCTCCCATTGAAAAAGAAAATAAACTTTTTGGTTTAGGAAGCAATGACGCAGGTGGCGCATTGGTTTCTTTAATTGCAACATTTCTTTATTATTATGATAGAGAAGATTTAATATCCAATCTTATTTTAGCAGCTACAGCAGAAGAAGAGATATCCGGGAAAAACGGAATTGAAATCTTATTGCAGCAAAATGATTTTCTTAGTGCATTGGGCTGTTCAAACTCCATTATAGGCATGGCAACTTGCGGTATTGTGGGCGAACCAACGCAAATGCAAATGGCTGTTGCAGAAAGAGGTTTATTGGTTATTGATTGTATTGCAGAAGGAAAGGCAGGACATGCTGCAAGAGAAGAAGGTGACAATGCGATTTATAAAGCCATAAAAGATATTGAATGGTTTCAATCTTACCGGTTCCCGAAAAGATCTGAGTTATTGGGTCCGGTAAAAATGAGTGTGACCTCTATTGAAACAGACAATAAAGCACATAACATAATACCCTCACAATGCAACTTTGTAGTAGATATCCGGGTAAATGAATTGTACACTTTTGAAGAAGTTATAAATGTTATTCAGCAAAATGTAAATTGTAAAATACAACCAAGAAGCACAAGACTTCGTTCCACTTCTATTGCATTGGATCATCCGTTAGTTAAGGCTGGCTTATCTTTGGGAAGAACTTATTATGGCTCGCCAACTACCTCTGATAAAGCTTTAATGCCCTTTCCAACATTAAAGATCGGACCCGGAGATTCAGCCCGCAGTCATATTGCCGATGAATTTATTTATCTTGACGAGATTAAAGAAGGAATAGAAATTTACATTCAGTTATTACAACAAATTTTATAGATCAATGAAATTATGGCAAAAAGATAAAAATGTTTCATCAGCAGTAGAAAAATTCACAGTTGGCAAAGACAAAGAGCTTGATCTTTATCTTGCCCCTTTTGATGTGTTGGGTTCTCTTGCTCATATAAAGATGTTACAGTCTGTCGGTTTATTATCTAAGGATGAATTAGGAACATTAGAATCTGAATTAAAAGATATCTATAAAAAAATACATTCAGGAAATTTTAAACTTGATGAAGGTGTAGAGGATATTCACTCACAAATAGAATTGTTACTTACAAAAAAGCTGGGTGATGTTGGCAAAAAAATTCATAGTGCCCGCTCCAGAAATGACCAGGTGCTGGTTGATCTTAAACTCTTTTTAAGAAGTGAAATTGAGAAGCTTGTAATCAGTACAAAAGATTTTTTTGATCTGCTGATTGAGCAAAGTGAAAAATATAAAGATGATCTTTTGCCAGGCTACACTCATCTTCAATTAGCCATGCCTTCATCTTTTGGTTTATGGTTTGGCGCTTATGCAGAAAGTTTGGTTGATGATCTTATTACACTTCAGGCTGCTTATCAAATTGTAAATAAAAATCCGCTTGGCTCTGCAGCCGGCTATGGTTCTTCGTTTCCAATTAACAGGAAAATGACAACCGAATTATTAGGATTCGATGATCTTAATTACAATGTTGTGTATGCACAAATGGGCAGAGGTAAGTCTGAAAGGATTGTTGCCTCATCTTTGGCAAATATTGCTGCAACGCTTTCTAAATTAAGCATGGATGCCTGTCTTTTTCTTAACCAGAATTTTGATTTTATTTCTTTTCCTGAAGAATTAACTACCGGCAGCAGCATTATGCCGCATAAAAAAAATCCTGATGTTTTTGAGCTCATTCGTTCTCATTGCAATCGCATACAGGCATTGCCGAATGAAATAATGTTGATGACAACAAATCTTCCTTCGGGTTATCACCGGGATCTGCAATTGCTTAAAGAACACCTTATTCCTGCTTTTCAGGATATGCAGAATTGTTTGAAAATGGCAGGTCTGATGATATCAAACATTCAGGTCAAAGAAAATTTATTGCAAGATGAAAAATATAAATACATTTTTAGTGTAGAAGAAGTAAATAAATTAGTTTCAGAGGGAATGTCTTTCAGAGATGCATATAAAAAAATTGGTGCTGATATTGAAAATGGAAGCTTCAAATATGAAACAAAAGTTGCTCATACACACGAAGGCTCAATTGGTAATCTGCAGAATGATCAAATAAAAAAAATGATGAATACTGTGTTGCAACAATTTAATTTTGAAAAAGTTAACAACGCATTGGAGCAATTAATACGTTAAATTGCCGCCTCAAATTTATTGCCCATCATGGCAGAAGCAAATAAAAAACGGATTGCGCTTTTTGGTTCTACCGGTTCCATCGGTACGCAGGCTTTGCAGGTTATTGAAGCCAATTCTGAACTATTTGAAGTAGAAATTCTTACCGCACAAAATAATGATGCCTTATTAATTGAACAGGCTTTAAAGTTTCGTCCTAATGCGGTTGTTATTGGTGATGAAAAAAAATATGAGGCTGTAAAGACTGCCTTAGTATCTACAGATATAAAAGTATTTGCAGGTGAAAATGCCCTCGAAGAAGTTGCAGATTTTGATACGTATGATATGATGCTGGCAGGCATTGTTGGCTTTGCCGGATTGAAGCCAACATTAAAAGCAGTAGAAAAGGGAAAAGCAATTGCTCTTGCCAATAAAGAAACGCTTGTAGTTGCAGGAGATATCGTAATGCAAAAAGCATTAGAGAACAGGGTTCCTATAATTCCTGTAGATAGCGAACATTCTGCAGTATTTCAATGTCTTGTAGGTGAAACAAGAAATAAGATTGAGAAGATAATACTTACTGCAAGTGGTGGCCCTTTTTTTGGTAAAAAACCAAATTTTTTGGTGAATGTAAAACGGGATCATGCACTTCAGCATCCAAACTGGAAGATGGGCGCTAAGATAAGCATAGACTCTGCAACCCTTATGAATAAAGGGCTTGAGATGATTGAAGCAAAGTGGCTTTTTAATTTAAAGCCGCAGCAGATACAGGTTGTGATCCATCAGCAAAGTATAATTCACAGCATGGTGCAGTTTGAAGATGGAAGCATGAAAGCACAAATGGGTTTGCCTGATATGAAGCTTCCCATTCAGTATGCATTTACTTTTCCTCAACGGGTTTATAGCGAATCGCCACGTCTTGAATTTAAAAGATTGAATGTGTTGAACTTTGAAGAGCCCGATGTAAAAACGTTTCGTAATCTTACCCTTGCAACTGAAGCTTTATTTACAGGAGGTAATCTTCCATGCGTTTTAAATGCTGCAAACGAAATCGCTGTCTGGGCTTTTTTGCACAACCGCATCGGATTTCTTGATATCACTGCTGTTGTTGAGCAAACCATGAAGCATGTTGCATTTATAAAAAAGCCAAATCTTGAAGAATATTTTGAAAGCGACGGTGAGGCTCGTAATTTTGCGGCTTCTTTAATAAAAATTTAAAAAGCCCCCTATCCCCCGAAAGGGGAAAATCAGGAGATTATAAAGAAAATTAATATCGAAAGTAATGTTGGTTAATACTGTAAAGTTGATACGGGAAGATATGAAGCTGATTAATAGATGCAGTACCGCTCCCTCTCTATCGGAGAGGGAGAAGGAGGGTGAGGCTGTAATAATAATTATGGTATCAGCATTTGTTTTTCATAGTCCCGCAATTGCGGGATGTCACTCACTTGTACCGCATACCTATAGGCAACTAAAATTATAATAACATCGTACATTAAAATAATTATCTAACAATTTAAAAAAACAATAAGCCCCTTTAGGGGTTTGGGGTATGACAACATTAGCAATCAATTGGTC
>JADGPX010000153.1 GCA_017882215.1 Chitinophagaceae bacterium
GGTGTTATCGAAACAACCCAGCCTTCTTTATCAGCAGCTTCAACAGAGGTTGTGCCCCGCCATAATCTATCCATGTATTCAGCATCATCAAACGAAGTATTGTTTGCATTAACAGCCGTTTGGTTTCTGTCCTGTGCAGGTATTGCATTTCCCTGTTTTGTTTTTGTTGTATCGGCTAACAACATTCTTTGTTTTAAAAGATCAGTATATGGATTTGTTTTTCCTTCATAAGGATAAGGATCGCCGGGACCTGCATTTACATTGTTTTTATCAAACGTTATCAGTGATGCTCTTTTCTTTGCATACTCTTTATTCAGCAAACCTTTGATAGGCTCTTCAGGAGGAAAGTAAGGATCACCATAATAAAAATCGCGGTCAGCAAAAGTTAAATTCATGGTTTGATAAACTGTATGAATGTAACGTGAGCTGTTATATCCCATCGCTTTCAAATCAAAATTTTCCAGTATGTTCAGTGATTGCAATAACATGGGTCCTTGTGTCCACTGCTGCAGTTTATATACTTCAATGCCTTTGTAATTTGTATGCAACGGTTCTTCTTCAATTGGTTTCCATTTTGCAAGATCTTCCATTGTAATTAATCCGCCCTGTTCCTTACAGCCACGTACAAATTCTTTTGCAATATCTCCTTTATAAAAACGATCGTTAGCTGCCATGATAGCCTGTTCACGGCTCATCTTTTTCTTTAATGCATTTTGTTCTGCTTCCACCATTTTAGTAAGTGTTGCCAGCAGATCTTTTTGTACAAAAATTTCTCCTGCTTCCGGGGCTTCTCTTTTCTCACCTGCATGCGGAAAAAAGACCGCTGCTGAATAAGGCCATTCTTTAAGCATTTTTTTATTGCGTTCCATGCTGTTGGCGGTTTGTGCTTCTATCGGATAACCGGCAGCAAGCTGCATGGCAGGCGCCAGCACTTCTTTCAAACTCATTGTTCCATATTTGGCAAGCATATAACACAAACCTCCGGCAGTACCTGGTGTTGTTGCTGCAAGCGGACCGTACTCAGGCGGAAAATTATATCCTTTACTTTTGAAAAAAGCAACAGTAGCTCCGGTAGGCGCTACTCCCAATGCATTTATAGCAATTACTTTTTTTGTTTTAGGATTATAGATCAGTGCCTGTGTTTCTCCGCCCCAGCTCAATACATCCCACATGGTGCAGGTAGCTGCAAGCATTGCGCATGCTGCATCCACGGCATTACCACCTTTTTGAAATATGATAGAGCCTGCAGTAGCGGCGAGCGGCTTTCCCGTAACAGCCATCCAGTTTTTACCATGCAATGGCGGCTTTTGTGTTTGTTGTGAAGAAGCAAGTAGTGAGAAGAAAATAGTAAGTAGTAAGAAGGAGAAACGTTTCATGTAAAATTAATTTGAAATAAAGTTACTCAAAGAAATCGTGAGACGTGAAACGTGAGACGTGAAAAATGAAAAGGAAGATCTCACGTTTGACGTCTCACGTTTCACGATAGCAAACACTATCTTTTTAAAATTTTTTCGTAAGTCTCTATCCAATCTTTTACAGTTATTTTTTTTACAAGCTCGCCAATAAGTTTATAAGGAATCTGTTCCGGCTTTATAAAACGAGTGCATGCTTTACCCATGTCTAATTTTGCTGTGCTATGTTTTGGAAATTCAGTTACAAACCATTTTAGTAATTCGGGCATAGCATAAATACCCATGTGATAAAAGGCAATAAAGTTTTTTTGAGAAGCAATATTAATGAAAGGTAATGGCAACCTGGGATCGCAGTGATAACCTGCCGGATAAATTTCATGCGGAACCACATAACCAAGCATACCATAACTCATGACTTCTTTAAAACCTTTTGGGAGATTTTTCAGGACTACATTTCGTAATTCTGTAACAGGCTCTTTTCTATCTGCAGGTAATTCTTTTAAATATTGTTCGGGTGTTGTGGCTTTGGATGTCATACGTATGTTTTTATAAAAATAAGAGATTAGTTTTTGAATTTACTATCACAGTGATTTTTCCAGTACGATAAACTCAAGCGGTTGTTTTGATTTTACAAATTTAGGATCAACAGTGAATGGCCTGGTCTCACCGGTTTTAAAATAACCATGTCTTTCATACCATGCGATCAATTCATGTCGAATGGAGATCACAGTCATTTCAATTGCATCACATTTATTTTCCTTTGCATATTGTTCAGATGCTTTTAAAAGTTGCTTACCAATGCCACGAGCCTGCAAGTCAGGTGATACAGTGAGCATTCCTAAATACATTTTATAAAAATTCTTTTTAAGATAAACACAACCTGTTAACCGGTTATCATCATTGCAGTATTTCAATATGGCAACACCGGGCTGGCTCATAATTTTTTTTAGCGCATCAGCGTCAGTTCTTTTTCCGTCAAGCAGATCTGCTTCAGTGGTCCATCCTTTTTTTGACTGCTCTCCGCGGTAAGCGTTGTTTATTAATATTTCCAGTTGGGGTATATCCTCAAAAATTGCTTTGCTGATATTCATTGCCATAATAATGAAATAAGAAATAAGGAATAAGGAATAAGGAATTTGAAAGTTGAAGTAATTTTATTTTGCCTGCCCGGCTGACGCCAGTCGGACAGGCTTCGCCGTTTCAATACCAAACATCAAGACACATGCATGCAAACTTTACCAATCTATCTTCAAGATCAAATTTTTTATTCTCCGTAACTTCCTTATTTCTTATTTAAAATTCGTTATTTCTTATTTCCTTTATCGAGATCAATTATTTACTTCCACTGATAACCAATGCACCATAGTCAAACTCCAGGCCTTTATCAGTTTTATATTGTTCAGAAAGTTGCTGAACCTCATTTTTAATTTTTTGTTTCATATCATCATCAGCTTTACTTAGTGCGCCTACTACAGGTGCTGCTACTTCATTCATCATTTGCCAGAAATAATTAAAATCTTCATACACCACTTTACAACTGATAAGCTTTTCCCATCTCCCATGGGTTGTAAAAACTTCATAGTGAAGTAATCCCATTTTTTCCATCCGGGAGAAAATTTATTCCATGTTTCTTTTTGTTGCTCCCGTATTTCAGTTAATTAGGGTTCCATAAAATAAAATTTTAGACATCAAAAATATATTTTTTCTTTATTGAATGTGTAATACAAAAAGTTGATTAATCATCATAATTTCTGTTTTTTCTTTATCTTTTCAATTCAATAAAACTAATTGATAATGTTTCGCTCATTTATTTCTTTTTCTTTAACAGCAATTATATTTCTTGTCATTTCATGTAATCAACATTCAGCCTCCACAAATGATGACCAGGATGGGTTATCGTCTTTTAATGCAGATAGTATGCGAAAGCACGACTCAATGCTGGCGTCAGATTCATTTGAAGGTAGAAAGCCTTTTACCCGTGCTGAAGAAAAAACGATAAATTATATAAGAGATGAATTTATGACAACTGGTTTGGAACCGGGTAATGGCAACAGTTACTTTCAGGAAGTGCCGATGGTAAACATTCAAACAAATGCTGCACCCACTATGCAGGTGAGATCATCAAAGGGAAATTTTGATCTTAAGGGCTTTGATGATTATGTGATCTTTACTGATAAAACAGATTCTCTTATTTCATTAAATAATAATGAAATTGTTTTTGCAGGCTATGGTGTTGTTGCTCCTGAATATAACTGGAATGATTATGCAGGGCTTGATGTAAAAGGTAAAGTAGTTTTAGTATTGGTGAATGATCCCGGTTTTAATAGTGGCGATTCTAATTTGTTCAAAGGTAAAGTCATGACCTATTATGGAAGATGGACTTACAAATTTGAAGAGGCTGCAAGGCAGGGCGCAAAAGGTTGTTTGGTAATTCATAGTACCAATGCAGCGAGCTATCCTTTCACTGTTGTCCAAAACAGTTGGAACACATCACGACTGCATTTGGATGATCGTGGGAAGAATGTAAAATATTCTGATGTCATCGGATGGATATCAAAACCTGCAGCGATAAAATTATTGGAAGCAGCCGGATTAGATTCTACAGTTTTAGCAAAAGCAGATCAACGAAGTTTTAAACCTATGCCTTTGTCTGTTACTTTATCAACTACTATTAAGGTTACAGCAACGTATAATAAATCGCACAATGTTGTTGCAAAAATTACCGGAACAAAAAGACCTGATGAGGTGATAATTTATTCAGCTCATTGGGATCATTTAGGTATTGGCAAACCTGATGAAAAAGGTGATTCAATTTATAACGGTGCACTGGATAATGCCAGTGGCACTGCAGGTTTGCTGGAGCTTGCACGGGCATTTAAAAGTATGAAAACAAAGCCTGAAAGAACCATTATATTTCTTTCTGTTACGGCTGAAGAGCAAGGTCTTTGGGGCTCGGCGTATTATGCACAGAATCCAGTTTATCCGGCAGATAAAACAGTTGCCAACATAAACATGGATGGTATAAATCCGTTTGAAAAAACTAAAGATATTGTTGTAGTAGGGCAGGGACAATCTGAACTTGAAGATTATTTGAAAGAGGCTGCTGAAAAACAAGGACGCTATGTTTCGTTTGAAACTCATCCTGAAGCAGGATATTATTACAGAAGTGATCATTTTAATTTTGCAAAGGTTGGTATACCTGCATTGTATGTAAGCACCGGTATTGATGTAATTGGTAAAGGAAAAGAGTATGGGCAAAAAATGGCAGATGATTATCGTAACAATCATTACCATCGTCCGTCAGATGAATATAATGCAGCAACATGGAAATTTGAAGGCGGCATTGATGATCTTAAATTATTATTTCTGGTAGGTAAACGGTTGGCTTTTGAAAATAAGATGCCGCAATGGAAAGAAGGATCAGAGTTTAAGAAGCTGAGAAAATAGAAGTATTTTCAACCGTAAAACCATAGTGATTGATTAGTATCGCCATAAAGTTTATTACCTTTAGTAACGCTAAAAATTATTGTTATGAAAGTTTCTGATATTTTACAATCTAAGGGTAATAATGTTTATTCAGTAAAAGACGACATAACTGTTTATGAGGCTTTAAAAATTATGGATGAAAAAAATGTAGGTGCCTTACTGGTAATGGAAGATCAGCGTTTAAAAGGTATCATTTCTGAAAGGGATTATGCACGAAAAATTGTTTTGAAAGGGAAATCTTCACAGGAAACAACGGTTAAAGAAATTATGGCCGAAGAAGTAATAACCGTATTACCGGAAGATGATATTGAAAAATGTATGGGGTTAATGAGCGGACGAAAAATAAGGCATTTACCTGTGATGAAAGATGATAAAGTAGTTGGTGTTATTTCCATCACAGATGTTGTTACTGCAATCATTGAATCGCAAAAGCATACAATAACTCAATTAGAAAATTATATTTCGCACTAATTTTTTTTTACAGTTATTAGTAACATCAATATGAAAATAAAAATTTTCTTTACCGCGATTTTTTTTGCTGTGTTATAATTACAGCGCCACTTTATGCTCAGCATAAAAGCATAGACACAAATGCTATTAAACAAACGTTGGTATATAATGGTTGCTGAAATAAAAGGGCGAAACTATACTTCATCATTTATTATTCAGTAAACTTTAAAAATACTTTGTTTAAAGAAAGTATATATTCGTTTTATAATTTTTTTTATGAGAAATAAATTCTTTTTATCATTTATTTTATTTGGTTTTATTATTTGTTTATCTGCATGTAAAAGTTCAGGTAGCAGAGATGGAAAATTGTATTTGCAATCTTATTTTTTTAATGGATTATCTCTCTCCTGGATATACCTGGGCAATGATGGAACTATTGTAAGAAATCCAAAAAATGGTGTGGATCCGGTTGATTATAATCTTGAAAAGCAAAACAATGCTGATAATGCAGGCACCTATAAAATTAATGATAAAAAGATGCATATTACCTGGCAGGATGGTAAAACAGCAGATTGGGATTTGGAATACGATAAAGGTGAGATAAGCGCTATTGATGGAGGAATTGTAACGCTGCAAACCGGTCTGCCGGCGGGATACAAGCTTGACGGGCAATATGCTGCCAGTGCAATGTTGGCAAATGTTGGGCAGGTGCAAACATTTGTTTTTAAAAATGATGGAACATTTACATTAAGTACACTTGGTGTTGTTGAAACCAAAGATATTGGCGCTACGGCTGAAGGCAATAAAAAAGGAACATACAGTATTACGGGAAATACAATGAGAATTAATTTTGATGATGGCGAAAAAATTGTTGCGGTTATAACAGTATTTGGTAAAGATGGTGAAAAGAAATTTTTGGTTCTTAATAACAGTTCTTTTCCGCAGGAAAAATAAAATTGTTTTTATTTTTTATTCAGATACCTTTCAAAAAATTCATACGTACGCAGCATTTGGTCAATCCGCTGGCGGTTATCACCACTGCGGGTTATCTCATGTATAGCTCCCGGATGACGAACATACTCAACAGGTCTTCCTAAAACTTTTAAACTTCTGTACAGCATTTCTCCCTGAACAAAACCTGTACGCCTGTCATTTTCTCCATGAAAAATAATATAAGGAGTAGTAATATTTTTTACATAAGTTATCGGTGATTCTCTTACCAATGTTGCATTCACTTCGGGCTCCCAGGGATAGCCGCCGAAATAATTGGGAACTAATCTCCATGCATTGCCTTCGCCAAAAAAAGTTGCAAGATCATACACACCACGCTGTGAGCATGCCGCTTTAAATTGATGATCATGCCCAATGATCCATGCAACAAGATAACCGGCATAAGAGCCACCTGTTATCACAAGTTTGGAAGTATGCGGGGGTTCAGACAATTTATTTACCATAAACTTTTTTACCGCCAACATACGTCATTACAACTTTTGTATTTAAAATATCATTTTCATTAACCTTCATTAAGTCTTTATCAAGAATAATAAAATCTGCTTTCTTACCAACTTCAATACTGCCAACTTCTTTTTCAAGAAAATCTGCTTTGGCTGCCCAGATGGTCATACCTCTTATCGTTTCTTCTCTTGTTAATGCATTCTCTGTTTGAAAACCATTTACAGGAAAACCTTTTGCATCCCTGCCTGCCGGCAAGGCAGGTTTACGAACCACTGCGGCTAAAAAAGTTTTGAATGGACT
>JADGPX010000013.1 GCA_017882215.1 Chitinophagaceae bacterium
CTTCTTTTCCCTGTCCTGCAGCATAGGCAATTAATTTTTTATCGTTTTCAGTAAAATCCAAAGCAACGGCTATGTTTTTGAAATGAGGAATTTCCAGTAACATACTGCCGGCAACAGGATGCATTTGAATGGAAGCCGGTATTTTTATTTTACCAATTAATGGCTGAAAAATAATATAGATCAACAGCGAGATAAAAATTAATCCGCATGCTACCACCAAAACTTTTGGAAGCAGATCTTTGTTTTCGAATATTCCGGCAACTTCGTTCATCAGCATTTTAAAATTCAAATATATTAACACAGAGGCAATAAGCCATGCCGCAATTTTTGTTAGCGGGTTTATCGTAAAAATTCCCATCGTTTTTTTATCGCTTACAAAATGTATTAATGGGATAATGGCAAAACCTAACTGAAGGCTTAAAATAACCTGGGTTAATATCAGCAATGCGTCTACATTATGTTCACCATAAATAATTATTACAAGCAGCGCAGGTATAATGGCTAATAATCTTGTGAGTAACCTTCTTACCAACGGATTAATACGCAGTTGCAGATAACCTTCCATCACAATTTGGCCGGCAAGTGTTCCTGTAATGGTAGAACTTTGGCCTGCAGCAATTAAGGCAACGGCAAACAGTATTGGTGCTAAATTTCCTAAAAACCCCGGCAGTAATCTATGTGCTTCTTTTATTTCTGCCACGTGAGAGTTACCCGATTTAAAAAAGACAGCAGCAGCTAAAATTAAAATTGCTGCATTAACCAGAAAAGCAATATTCAATGCAACTGTGGTATCAATTAAATTAAATTTCAACGCCAGTTTTATTCCTTTCTCAGTCCTGTTTATTTTTCTTGTTTGTACCAGCGCAGAATGCAGATACAAATTATGGGGCATTACTGTAGCGCCAATAATTCCTATAGCAATATATAATGCTTCATCATTTGGCAATGATGGAATAAAACCAAGGGCAACTTCACCGATCTGGGGTTTGGCTAAAATTATTTCTATTAAAAATGCAATAGCTACCACTGCTACCATCGTAATAATGAAAGCTTCCATTTTACGCATTCCCAATTTTTGCAGGTAGAGTAATAGAAAAGTATCGAGTACGGTTATTGAAACTCCCCACACCAAAGGAAGTCCTGTAAGCAATTGTATTCCGATGGCCATTCCCAAAACTTCGGCAAGGTCGCAGGCGGTTATAGCTATCTCTGCTAAAATGTAAAGTATAAAGTTAATTGCCCTGGGATAGGCTTCCCTGTTTGCTTGTGCAAGATCACGTCCTCTTACTATTCCCAATCTTGCAGATAAACTTTGTAAAAGCAGAGCCATAAAATTACTCATTAACAATACCCATATCAATGCATATCCAAACTTGCTGCCGCCGGCAAGATCTGTAGCCCAGTTGCCGGGATCCATATAGCCAACGCTAATCAAATAAGCAGGGCCTAAGAAGGAAAATATTCTTTTCCATCCTACAGTTTTTTTGGTGTCAATACTCTGGTGAACTTCGCTTAGAGAAAGATCAGTATTTGTTCTGTTAATCATGATATACAAAAATGTTTTTGGCAACCTGTTCGCTGATAATGCAGGCAGGTTGCTTTGATAATTTTATTTCTAATGATCTGTCAAAGTCGAATGCTTTATTAATTTTAATTTGAGAGCCAATTCTAATTCCGTAATGCTTCAGCATTTCAAGCATTTGGGGAGATTGATTACTAACAGAACTAACAATGCCGGTTTTTTTTAAGGGCAGCTTAAATAAATTTATTTGTTTGATGACAGGAAGTCTTCCATTCACATCCGGGATAGGATCACCGTGAGGATCTATTTTGGGATTGCCTAAATAAGTGTCAAGTTTTTTAATTAACTCCATGCTGCTTACATGTTCCAACTCTTCTGCAATAATGTGCACTTTGTCCCAGTCAAAGCCAAGCTTTGATACTAAAAAATATTCCCAAAGGCGATGCCGGCGGATAATGCTTAGGGCAGTTTGAGTTCCTTTATCATTTAGCTTAAAGCCATAATAGCGCTCATATTGAATAAGTTTTTTCAGTTTTAATTTCTTAAGCATATCGGTAACGGAAGCTGCTTTTGTATTTAATTCTTTGGCAAGGGAGTTGGTATTTACAATATCGCTTACCGACTGAAGATGGTAAATACTCTTTATATAATTTTCTTCGCTGGTTGATAATTTTAGATTCACTAAAAATAAATTTAGACAAACCTAAAAATATTTATTCATATAAAAAAATGAAATTCAAAAACAAACAATTATTAGTGATTTTAAAAAATATTTTCTATGTTGCTATGCATTTTTCTTCCCTGGTTGGGGTTGATGATTGCAGGATATTGTTTGGGAAAATTATATTTAAAACAAACCCATCCTGCTTATCGCAAAAAAATTTTACTTATCTCCGGTTGTGTTATGATTTTACTTTTTATTGCTATCAGGTTAATAAATATATATGGAGATATGCATCATTGGCAGCAGCAGGCAACAACATTTTTTACAGTGTTGGATTTTATAAATACAACTAAATATCCTCCCTCTTTATTGTACATGCTTATGACGATTGGCCCGGCTTTGATTTTTCTTGCTTATGCAGAAAATATATCTAACTGGCTAAGCCGAAAAATAACTGTGTTTGGTAAGGTGCCCTTTTTTTATTACATCCTTCATGTATTTCTGATTCATGTGCTGGGGATATTATTATTTTTTATTTCCCGGAGAATATGGAATGATCCACACCTTAACCTGGGCTATCCTCTTTGGGCAGTATATATTGTATGGATAAGTGTAATTACCATTTTGTATTTCCCCTGTAAATGGTATAGCAGGTACAAGGCAAATCATCCGCAGAATAAATGGCTGAGCTATTTGTGATTTATTTTTCTCCTTCCAAACTTGCAATGGTTTTCTTCGTAGCATCCAATCTTATTTTTTTATTTTTCTCAACCATTATTTTGGTTATCCATTTTTCAAGTTTATGATGCAATGGTATAAGCAAAGCCCCGATTGCAATTAGTACACATAGCATTAAAACAGGAGAATCATTTGTTACATGCGCTAAGTAAGGATGAATAAAGAGATTGATAAATTCGAATACAGCTAACAAACCCAACACACCAAAGAACTCAATGAATTTTGTTTTTACAATAACCCTGCGGCTGAGTAGAAGATATTAGTCATTATTGTTTAGAGGTAAATATCTCAAATGCGAGCCCTTCTATAACTCTGCGATAGCAAGAAGACAATGAAAATAATTTTAGATGAAATTTAAGATTTTCTTTTTTCTTCCCAAATTGCAGGATTTCTGCTGGTGTGAATAACCGCAAAAACTTTCACTGTTGAAGTAGAATTTTCTATAGTAAAATGTACAAGAAATGGAAATCTTTTAATAGTCATACAACGCACATCATTATAACGGATACTATAGTTTGTAGCGTTCATTTTTAATGAATTAATTTGTTGCTTTACCTGTTTTTGAAAACGGGAACCTAACCCGGCTAATTGTTTATTGTACCAGTCGGTAGCCTCCTGAATATCCAGGAGTGCATCCGAATCAATCTTTATCTTGAATTTTGGCATCTTATAGTTTAAGACTTTTAGAAGCTTCATCCCAATCCACTAATCTATTGGGATTTTGTCTAGCCTTTTGTATTCTCCCTAAAACAAGAGCCTGATGTTCTACAGGTATTTCCATGCTTTCATTCCATAGTACATCATTTAGCACTAATTTTTCTTTAGGAGATAATTGTTTTACAGCCTCCACCAATTGCTTAAAACTTAAATCGATATTTACGTTAATACTATTCATTTTAATAATTGTTACCAGTTGATTAAACTATATACTATGCAAGTTAATTAAAAAAGTTTTTATGCTATAGCGCAACATCATGTTGCAGGTGATAACACTCATCAAGTCGAAATATTTTTTTCATAAGCAGCTAATTAGTTTCAAGGTAAACCGAATTTTCATAATTTATTCCTCAGACTAACTCTATTTTAAATGCTTCAAACCCCCATTTATTTTTTTCATTTTATATTGCGCCCTCATTAAACTGAAACCACAGTGAGTTTTGAAAATTTTCAGGTTCCTTATCCAATAGAGGAACGCTACAAAAAGAAGATCGCTTACTTCTCAATGGAATTTGCCATTCACCAGCCATTAAAGATTTACAGCGGAGGTTTGGGGTTTTTATCAGGCTCACACCTGCGAAGCGCTTATGAATTACACCAGAACCTGATAGGTATTGGTATTTTATGGAAGTATGGCTATTACGATCAGGCACGAAATCAGGATCAAACGCTACAGGTTCAATGGAACGAAAAGATCTATAATTTTTTAGAAGATACCGGAATTAAATTCGCCATTAAAATTCATGATCATGATGTTTGGGTAAAAGCATTTTATCTTAATCCTGAAACATTTAAAAGTGCCCCGCTGTTTTTATTAAGTACTGATCTTCCTGAGAACGATTATGTTTCTCAAACAATTTCTCACCGCCTGTATGATGGGAATGTTGCAACCAAACTGGCTCAGTTTATTTTGCTGGGAGTAGGAGGGGCAAAGCTGATGGATGAATTAAATTTTAATCCTGATTTATATCATCTTAACGAGGCACATAGCGTAAGCGCTGCATTTTATTTATACAATAAATTCGGAAATGTTGATGATGTAAAAAAAAGATTAGTGTTCACTACGCATACTCCCGAAGAAGCAGGTAATGAAAAGCATGATATTTATTTATGTGAGAAGATGAGTTATTTCTGCGGTATGCCATTAGAGGAGGTAAGAAGATTAACAGGAATAACAGATGATCTTTTCAGCCATTCTTTGGCGGCATTGCGGTTTGCACATTTGGCAAACGGCGTTTCTCAATTACATGGAGAAGTAAGCAGGGTAATGTGGAGCACATATCCCGGAGTTTGTGAGATAAAAGCCATAACGAATGCTCAAAACTGGAGGTATTGGGCAGACGAACATTTGTACAGGGCAAAAGATGAAGGTAATGATGCATGGTTTGATGACAGGAAAAGACACCTGAAGATAAGAGCGCTGGATATAGTTGCAGATCAAACAGGAAAGCTGATGGATCCAAATGTTTTTACAATTGTTTGGGCGAGAAGATTTGCAGGATATAAAAGAGCAGAATTGATAACAAGAGACCATAAACGCTTTGAAGCGCTTTTGAATAATACAAAATATCCTGTGCAGATAATATGGGCAGGAAAGCCTTATCCATTGGACTATCCCGCGATCTCTGATTTTAACCAACTGGTACATTTAAGTAAGCAATATAAAAATGTTGCAGTGTGTATAGGCTATGAACTGGCATTAAGTAAAAGATTAAAACAGGCTGCGGATATCTGGTTGAATAATCCAAGAGTGCCTCGTGAAGCCAGCGGAACAAGTGGTATGACGGCAGCGATGAATGGCGCTGTTAATTTTAGTACCAATGATGGATGGATACCTGAATTTATACATCATGGCAATAATGGTTTTGTTGTGCCTCCGGCAGATTATTTAAATATGAATGTTCAGGAACAGGATGAATATGATCTAAATAAAATTTACGGGATATTGGAAAATGAGATACTGCCTTTGTATTATGATAACCATGAAACATGGAGACAGGTTGTAAAGAATGGAATGAGAGATGTACAATTCCAGTTTGACAGCAACCGTATGGTGAATGAATATTATGAGATATTGTATGTTTGAACCGGGATTTATGGGATTAAAGGATTAGCGAGAAAGGAGAAGTAACATACTTTGCCTAGAAAGAAGAAATATTATTTTATGTTTTCTCGAATTATTTTAAAGAAATCATCATGAATTTTAATATTCTTTCCATCATATAATGCATGATTAAATTTATCAATTACAAAAGCAACAATCATCTTCCCAAATAATTATTGATGAAATAAAAATTGATAACAACAAAGTATCGGTTACTTATTCTCTTAAAAGAAAATTCAATAATTCAGTTGTAAATGTTGCGTTGGTTCAAAATAAAATAACAATTTCCATCAAAGCAGGAGAAAACGAGGGAGTTACACTAACCAATTATAATGTTGTCCGGAATTTTAAGACGATCAATTCTTTTAATGCAGAAAAAAATGCAACAACAATAGATCAGGTTTCAGGAACAAATACAAAAGAGTTTAGCATAATTCTTTTTTTACAGGATGTTACATCCCATAAAATTTATGCTGCTGCTAAATCATCTTTGTAATTTCTTAAGCAGATTTAACAGAGCTGACAAACGTAACTTTTGTTGTCATAGGTATTTCAAATCCCTGCGATTCAATTGAAATAGTGCCTGCGGATTCCAGGGTAGTAGTTCTTTCTTTTATCACACCGGTAGTTATGTCTAATATTTCTTCACCTTTTAAATTTCCTTTTGATTTATTTACAATATCCATTCCCTGCATTTGCGATTTAGCATCTGTATTTAAAATGCCCGTAATAGTTATCACCGCATCAGTCCCTTTTATTTCTTTAACTGTATATGTGGTGGATCTTTGTATGCCTTCTTTGTTGGAAGAATCCGTCCAGTTATAACCTGTAGAAATTTTTGAAGGAGTTGAAACAAATGCAAGATTAACACCATAGCCCGTTTCTTCAGGATCGCCTAAAAGCTGCTCTATCATCATTTTCATGATATCCGGCTGCGCATTAACAGGTTTTGGTTCTTCTTTTTTTGAATTTAATATTTTGCCGGATTTATCAATCACAACTTCTTTAGGTTGATTGATGATATCTTTAAAAGAGGCTGCATATTCTCCTGCCATATCTTCTTTTTTATCAGAATCAAAATTTACATCATTGCCCATGGCAGACATCTTTGCTTTCATTTTAGTAAAAGTGTTGCTAAGGTTATAATTATTGTCTTTTATATCTTTTACTTCAATTGAATACTTGGTTGTAAGTTCTGCATTTGATTCCATTGACTGACCCATCAATGTTTGTGTGGTAACAGCGATTATTTTATTATCAACTGAAAATTTTTGCCCTTTAGTTAAATTAATATTCCCTGCGTTTTGAGCAAAAGCAGTTGAAATAAATATAAAAGCAAATAATATAAGTGTAATTCTTTTCATAGTTTTTAATTAATTGACGGCAAATATAACATGGCAAATGTGATCTGTGCTTCGTTTAATAAACTTTTAACAGCAACGGGAATGGGATTTCTTTTGTGAAGCACCAGTGATATATTATTTACCTTGTAATAAATTTTATCATTGAATACACAACATTGGCTGTTACTTATTTTATGGATATTATATGGTGTATTGCATAGCTTTTTTGCTGATGCTGTTGTAAAAAAAAGTATTCAAAAATTTGTGGGGTGGCGATTTCGGTATTACCGGCTTTGTTATTCCGTGTTTGCATTAATAACACTTATCTTATTGCTGTGGTACCAGTTCTCGCTGCAAAGCGTTTGGTTGTATTCTTCAGTTATAATCAGTTATGGTATATCAATAATTTTAATTGTACCGGGTTTAATTATTATGATAATGTGTATCCGTAAATATTTTTATGAATTAAGCGGAATACAGGCGTTGCAAAAAGATAAACCTGCAATCACGCCAACACTTCAGCAAAGTGGTTTACATAAATACGTTCGTCATCCTATATATTTTGGAACATTGTTATTTGTATGGGGATTGTTTTTACTGTTTCCTTTATTAAGCAATTTAATTGCCGCTTCTTCATTAACTGTTTATGTACTTATCGGCATTCAGTTGGAAGAAACAAAATTGTTTTTGGAATATGGGGAAGAATATGAGCAATACTCGAAGAGAGTGCCTAAACTAATTCCTAAATTTAAAAACGATGGTTGATAAAAAAATAAGGGCTTCGTAAACGAAACCCTTAGAATTTTGAGAAATATGGATCTTATCCTATTAATTTCACATTTACGGCATTCATGCCCTTTTGCCCGCTTTGAAGATCAAATTCAACTTTGTCGTTTTCTTTGATCTCATCAATCAATCCGCTTGCATGTACAAATGTTTCCTTGTTGGAATCATCGTGTTTAATAAAACCGAATCCTTTTTCAGAATTGAAAAACTTAACGGTTCCTGTTGTTTTACTGTCCATTGTTGTATTATTTAATTAAAATTAAAAAACGAAGATAACCTTTTATTTTTAATGATGCAAAAGAGAGTATTCCTTGTATCCTTGTATTCTTGTATCCGTGTATCATTGCATCATTGGTGTCATTGCATTAGAAAGCTTAACACATTTTTACGAAACAGATCAATACGCTGTACATGCGGAATATGACCAACCCCCGGCAGGATAACAACTTTAGAATTTTTTATTTTTTTACCTGCTTTAGCTGCAAGCACAGGATAGTTGCCATATAATTTTTGTTTTTTAGCAGGCAGCATTTCTTTACCAACAACAGTTCTGTCTAATTGGCCAACCAGTAATAAAGTGGGCACATTCAATTTTGCAAAATCATATAATACAGGTTGTTCATATATCATCTGGTAAGTCAATGCATTTATCCATGCTACAGACGAAAAATCTTTTTGTTTTAACGGTTCTGCCTGTGCTATTACATATTGCTCATATTCCGGTTTCCAGACAGGATAATAGCTTTGCTGGTATTTTTTATAAGAGGCATATGTTGCGGATAATTCTTTTTTATACTGCTGCTCCATTGTTTTATATGGAATAAATTTTTTGTAATCTTCCAATCCTAATGGATCTTCCAAAATAAGCTTTGCAGTTTTCTCAGGATACATCAATGCAAATCTTGTTGCCAGCATTCCGCCCATTGAATGGCCTATTACATTTACTTTATCAATCTGTAATGAATCAAGTAAAAGTTTATTGTTTTGCGCCAGCATTTCAAAAGTATATTTTGCATTGGGCTTTGTTGATAGCCCCCACCCAAGCTGATCCGGCACTATAACCCTGTAACCTGCGTTTGATAAAAAAGCGATAACATCTTTCCAATATAGCCCAGTGAAATTTTTTCCATGAAACAATATTACAGATTGTCCGTTGGCATTTGCAGGCCTGATATCCATAAAAGCCATTTTTGCATCCTGTCCATCAATATTTATATCCACATATTTTACGGGATAAGGATACTGAATGTTTTGTGCCAGTAAATGAAAAGAAAATAAAAAGGAAATGAAAATAATCAGGAATGATAATTTCTTTAAAGACATATTTTGAATCTTGGTTAATATAAGAAGTATAAAAAAATCGAGCCAATCTGGGTTTTTATTCTAAACGAAATGTTACTATTTACGGGGAAGAATAAGTTTAAGTTGAGATTTTAATATCTCTGCTTTTACATTATTTACTTTACCAAGATATTCTCCATCTACCTGGAAGTGAGATTTTTTGGTTGTTGTAATAACAGCTGATTCAGCCTGGAACAATTCAACTTTTTTAGGATTGAATCTTTTAAAATTTAAAAACATTTTAAGCACAGAGATAAAGCTGATGCGGCGTACCACAACTATTTCAAAAAGCCCATCATGCAGGTTACCTTCAGGATTAATTAATGCACCTGTGCCGTATTTGCTGGCATTAGCTATCACTACCATAAAAGCTTTGCGCTTAATTTCTTCCTTATTAGTTTTTATCGTAACATCCATCATCCGTTTTCTCCAAAGCACTTTAAACACCTTTAAGGCATAGCCAAGTTTTCCGCGAAGACTTCCCAGCTCAAAATATTTTACCAGTTGTGCATTAACTCCCAAATCACTTAAATGCAAACAAATTTTTTTATTATTAATTCTTATAGCATCACATGGTTTTATATCTCCGTTTAAAATAATATCCAAAGCTGCAGCCACATCAACAGGTATATCTAATTCCTTTGCCATGCCGTTTGCTGAACCTGCCGGTAAAATCCCCATGGCTATTTTTGTACCCAGTAATTGTTCTGCAACTAAGGAAACAGTTCCATCGCCGCCAACTGCTATTACTCTTTCGGGTTGTAACTTTTCAATCCAGTATTTTAAAGATGTAGCATCATCTTTGCCATTCAATAAAAAAAAATCGAAGCTGTGCAACAGGTTTACAAAATAATTACGGATAGCAGGTTCCCATGCAATTTTTGCTTTAGTGCCTGATATAGGATTGATAACAAATAGTATCTTTAAATTGGAGGCTGAGGACATAATTAATTTTTATTACCTGCAAATACAATGCAAATATTAAATGATAACCTATAAAGAAAAAAAACTTTCTCTGTTTGAGCGTTTAAAGAAGAAGATATTTTTTTGGCTTCATCTTACCAACGATCCTGTCATTAAATTATATCACGGTTATGGAAGTGAGAAAAAGGTGATTGTGTTTGGCCATGTATTAAAACTAAGCCCTTTACCAAGAAAAAATTTCAGAAAAAACTTTTTAAATAATTCTTATGGTTTATTGCGTTTGTTTATGGTAAAACCTAAGGTGAATGTAAGTCTGCAACTGCGCTGGGAAGAGATAACTTACGAAACAAAAACCCAGGATGATGGATTTTTTAAGTTTGAATGGTGCCCGGCAACTTCACTTTCTCCCGGATGGCATCCTGTAAAAGTTCATCTGTTACATCCCGGCTCTGGTGTACACTCAATAGAGGCTGTTGGGGAATTTTTTGTTCCTTATAATAAATATGAGTTTGCATTTATTTCTGATATTGATGATACATTTCTTATCTCGCATTCTTCCAACCTGAGAAAGAGGCTTTATGTTTTGTTTACTAAAAATGCAAGAAGCCGCAAACCATTTGAAGGGGTGGTAAATCATTACCAGTTATTGGCAAGCACGGGCGCTTCACGTGATACATTTAATTTGTTCTTTTATGTATCCAGCAGCGAATGGAATCTGTATGATTATATTTTTGAGTTTGCAAAAAATAATAAACTGCCCATGGGAATTTATTTGCTTAACCAGTTAAAAACATTTGGACAGGTTTTTAAAACCGGGCAAAACAATCATAAAACAAAGTTTATGCGTATAAGCAGGATAATGGAAACTTATCCAGCGCAAAAATTTATTTTATTGGGAGATGATTCACAGGAAGACCCAAATATTTATTCAGCAATAGTGGAACATTTTCCGCAAAATATTTATGCTGTTTATTTAAGACATGTTTTAAAATCAAGCCACGAAAGAGTAAAAGGGATTGTGGAAAAAATTAAAGCCACCGGAGTGCAATGTTGTTATTTCACCCATAGTTCAGAAGCGGTTATACATTCAAAACAGATCGGATTGATCCCACGGAATTAAAATAAAGGTTAAAGACGATATGTATAAAGAAAAAACTGATACTTCTAAATTGAAAGTACTAATGATAAAATGAAGATCAAGGTAAAATAGTTAATGCCGTTAATAAAAGATAAAGGCTCTCATTGAGGGTCTTTATCTTTTGGTGTGGTTAGTGCATTTTGCCTTGGCTATTGGTGGTAATATTATCCTGCGGCATAAAATAAATTTTCTTTGTTAAGAATTTTCTTCAGATACATTATCATTATTTTCATCACTGGCGCTGTAGGCATTATTTTCCTCATCTTCTTCACCAATTTCTTCATTGGCATCATCAGCTTCTGTTCCCGGAACATCAAGATCACCACCAATCACATCTTCACCAAAACCTTCTTCGTTTAAAGGTTCACCATCTTCATCTTCATTATCCATTGAAGCATTTCGAAGATTTTCATCATCTTTTGTAGGCATGTCCTCATCTGCCTGTTGAAGATCTTTTTTTTCCTGTCTGCTTACATTTGAATTATTATCGTTATTAATTTCTGCATCTTCATCTTCCTCATCACCAAAAATTCCAACACCTTCTTCATCGTCTGAAGATATAGTGGTATCCGCCAGTTCACCCATAGGTGCGGGTCTAACATGTTCCTGTCCGGGGATATCTTTTACATCGGGAAGATCAATTATAGTAGTTTCTGGTTCTAATCTTTCCTTGTCATGTGGTGTATCTGGTAAATCCTGTCCTCCGGAAATATTAAATTTTCTGGGTGTTTCTCCGGCGCTTTCGCCACTTGTATTCTCTGGTTGATTTGATGTGTTATTCATCTTATATTTTTTTATTTTCGCTGAAAATTCTGTGCCATTAAATTTTTAATAGAATTTTTTGATTTCTTATACTTGATACCGTAGAAATTATTTTAAAAGATTCTACTTATTCTTTGCTATTTAGTTTCATCCCCTTACCTTTGCACTCCCAAATAAAAATGGGAATTATTAAAGTTCTTTCAATATGTCTCAGAGAATCAGGATCAAACTTCAGTCTTACGACCATAATCTGGTAGATAAATCTGCAGAGAAGATCGTTAAGACCGTACGCAGCACCGGTGCAGTGGTAACAGGGCCAATTCCTTTACCTACTCATAAAAAGATATTCACCGTATTGCGTTCTCCTCACGTTAATAAAAAAGCACGTGAGCAGTTCCAGTTGTGTACACACAAGCGTTTGTTAGATATATATACCAGCAGTTCAAGAACTGTGGATGCATTGTCAAAATTAGACTTGCCTTCAGGTGTAGATGTAGAGATTAAAGCATAGCCTCATCCCTACCTTCTCCACAAGTGGAGAAGGAGATGAAAGTTCTTATATAAAAATGTAACATCCATGTACGCCACAGGCGTACCGCTGGATATAATAAAATAGAAATGAAAAGTATTATTGGAAAGAAAGTTGGCATGACCAGCATCTTCGATACTAATGGGAAGCAAACTTGTGTTACCATTATTGAAGCAGGACCATGCGTAGTTACTCAAAAGAAAACTACAGAGACTGACGGATACAATGCCCTCCAGCTTGCTTTTGGCGATAAAAAAGAAAAGCATACACTTCTTGCAGAAAAAAATCACTTTGCCAAAGCAAATACAACCGCAAAAAAATACATAAAAGAAATCCGCGATAGCGAATCAGATAAAAATGTTGGTGACACCATTACTGTTGAAATTTTTGCTGAAGGCGATAAGGTAGATGTTGTAGGTACAACAAAAGGTAAAGGTTTCCAGGGTGTTGTTAAGCGTCATGGCTTCCACGGTGTGGGTGGTCAGTCTCATGGTCAGCACGACCGTTCAAGAGCTCCGGGTTCTATTGGTGGTTCTTCTTATCCTGCAAGAGTATTTAAAGGTATGCGTATGGGAGGCAGAATGGGGCAGGATAAGGTGCAGATAAAAGGCTTGCAGGTTGTAAAAATATTTCCTGAAAAAAATTACTTATTAATAAGTGGTTCGGTTCCCGGCCACAATGGTTCAATCGTTTTAATCCAGAAATAATGCAATTAGATATATTAAATATAAAGGGAGAAAAATCAGGTAGAACAATTGAGCTGCCGGAAGAGATATTCGGAGTTGAGCCGAACAATCACGTTATTTATTTATCTGTTAAGCAATATTTGGCTGCTCAGCGCCAGGGAACTCATAAGGTTAAAACCCGTGCAGAAGTAGAAGGTTCTTCCAGAAAATTACACAAACAAAAAGGTACAGGCGGAAGCCGTAAAGGTAATCTTCGTAATCCCTTGTATAAAGGTGGTGGTACTATTTTCGGGCCTAAACCTCATACTTACGATCTTAAGCTTAATCGTAAAGTAAAAGATCTTGCAAAGATCAGCGCTCTTAGCCATAAAGCAAAAGAGAACAGCATTGTAATAATAGAAGATATTAACCTGGAAACACCAAAGACCAAACAGTTTATTGATATTTTAAAAGTTTTAAATATCAATGATAAAAAAACCTGTTTTATAATTCCTGATTACAATGATAATGTTTATAGAAGCCTTAGGAATGTTCCATCAGTATGCGGAACACTTTTAAGTGATATAAATACATATGATATAGTAAATGCAAATGTTTTGGTATTTACCGAAAGTGCGGCAAAAATATTTGTAGAAGAAAGTACAGAAATAGCATAGGCTAATTTATAACTTAATAATTAATAGACATGAAACTGTCTGATGTTTTAATAAGACCGGTATTATCAGAGAAAGTGAACAGGCAAACTGAAAAGCAGAACCGTTACACTTTTGTGGTAGACAGGAAGGCAAATAAACTGGAAATAAAAAAAGCTGTAGAAGAATTCTATGGTATCCAGGTAGAAAATGTGAATACATTGGTTATGCCCTCAAAAGCAAAATCACGTAACACCAAATCAGGGATTGTTTCCGGTCGTAAACCTGCTAAGAAAAAAGCAATTGTAACAGTAGCAGAAGGCGAAACAATTGATCTGTACGGCAACGTATAAACTCCCATCCCCTAAAGGGGTGGAAAGAAAATAAAGAATGGTATCAATTACCGCAAAATGTTGAAACAAAATTTATAACTATTAAAAAATTTAGTCCCGATGTTTCGGGATTTGGGGTATGGCACTTAAAAAATATAAACCGATTACTGCAGGAACCCGTTGGCGAATTGGAAATGCATACGCAGAGATAACAACCAATATTCCGGAAAAAAGCCTGGTGGAGAAAGTTCATCATACTGCAGGCCGTAATACACAAGGTCACAGAAGTATGCGTTACCTGGGTGGCGGGCATAAAAAAATGTATCGTGTTATTGATTTTAAAAGAGACAAGAAAGATATACCTGCTACAGTAAAAACAATTGAGTACGATCCAAACCGCAGTGCTTTTATTGCATTGGTTAATTATTCTGATGGTGAAAAACGCTACATCATTGCACCACAGGGTTTGCAGGTTGGGGCTACTGTTTTAAGTGGAGATAGCGTTGCTCCTGATCTTGGAAATGCTTTACAATTAAAGAGTATGCCTTTAGGTACTACGATTCACAATGTTGAAATGCAGCCGGGTCAGGGTGGTAAATTAGTTAGAAGCGCAGGCGCATCCGCACAGCTTGCTAACAAAGAAGATAAATACGCTGTTTTAAAAATGCCAAGCGGTGAGTTGAGAAAGGTTTTGATCAATTGCTATGCAACAGTTGGTGTAGTTAGTAACAGCGATCATAATCTGCAGAGCATGGGTAAGGCAGGAAGAAACAGGTGGAGAGGTATCAGACCAAGAGTAAGAGGTGTTGCTATGAACCCGGTTGATCACCCAATGGGTGGTGGCGAGGGTAAAGCTTCAGGCGGTCATCCACGCAGCAGAACAGGTAAGTATGCTAAAGGACAGATTACCCGTACAAGAGGAAAAGGTTCTGATAAAATGATAATTCAAAGAAGAAACGGTAAAAAGTTGCCAAACAAATAATTTTTAAATCGTACATCGTACATCGATAAATCGTAAATAAAAAAATGGCTCGTTCAGTAAAAAAAGGTCCTTATGTTGATGCAAATCTAGAAGGAAAAGTGTTGGGCATAAATGAAGGAAAAAATAAGAAAGGTGTTATCAAAACATGGTCACGCCGTTCTACCATCACTCCTGATTTTGTGGGTCACACATTTGCAGTGCATAATGGAAATAAATTTATTCCTGTGTACGTAACAGAATTTATGGTAGGTCATAAATTAGGTGAATTTGCACCAACAAGAAACTTTAAAGGACACTCAAGTAAGAAGATAGTTTAACGTTTAATGTTTAAAGTTGAAAATGCATAAAACTTTAAACGACTTAAACCTCTTAAACCCTTTTAAACATAAAAGATGGAAGCAGTAGCTAAACTAAATAATTATCCCACATCACCCCGCAAAATGCGTTTGCTGGCTGATCTTATCCGTGGAATGGAAGTGGACAAAGCATTGGGAGTTTTGCAATTCAACCCAAAACATCCGGCAGTTCCTTTATATAAGTTATTAAAGAGTGCCATTAATAATTGGGAGCAAAAAAATACTGATGCAAAAGTGGAAGATGCAAACCTTATAATAAAAACTATTATGGTTGATGGAGGAAGAGTTATCAGGCGTATGCGTCCTGCACCACAAGGTCGTGGTTATCGTATTCGTAAGCGCAGTAATCATGTTACGCTTATTGTAGATAGTAAAGCAACAAAATCTGTAAAGGCAGAAAAGGTTACAAAAAAAGCAGAAGAACCTGTGGAAGCAGTAGCAGCACCGGTTGTAAAGAAAGCAAGAACAAGAACTAAAAAAGATTCAGCAACAACACAAAAAGAAACATCAAAATAAAATAAACTTTCTTAAGTCCCCTTTCGGGGGATTTAGGGGGCTAAATTAAAAACCGAATATGGGTCAAAAAACAAATCCGATTGGCGCAAGGTTAGGAATCATCCGCGGATGGGAAAGCAACTGGTTTGCACATCCTAAAGATTATGGTAATAAACTGATAGAAGATGATAAGATAAGGACTTACCTCAATGCCCGTATCAATAAAGGTGGTATAGCAAAGATTGTAATTGAGCGTACATTAAATAAATTGATCGTTACCATTCATACATCAAAACCGGGGATCATAATTGGTAAAGGTGGTGGTGAAGTTGACCGTATAAAAGAAGAGTTGAAGAAATTGACCGGTAAAGAAGATGTACAAATAAATATTCTTGAAATACGTCGTCCTGAATTGGATGCTAATATAGTTGCTGATACAATTGCCAAACAAATTGAGAATCGTATCAACTATAAAAGGGCAATTAAAATGTCAATCGCTTCTGCTTTAAGAATGGGTGCAGAAGGTATAAAAGTGAGAGTGGGTGGTCGTTTAGGTGGTGCAGAGATTGCACGTAGCGAAGAAATTAAGCAAGGCAGAACTCCATTACATACACTTCGTATGGATATTGATTATGCGAATGTATTTGCACAAACAGTATATGGAAAAATTGGTATTAAAGTTTGGATATGTAAAGGAGAAGTTTTAGCTAAAAGAGATTTGAATCCAAATATCATTGCAGGTGGTGGTAAAGAAGGTGGAGAAAACAGACCCGGTGATAGAAGACCTGATTTTGGTGACAGAAGAGGTGGCGGTGGAAACAGAGGTGGTGACAGAAGAGGCGGCGGCGACAGAAGAGGCGGAGGTCAGGGAGGTGGAAACCGTGGTGGTGGTCCAAGAAGATAATTTTTTTAAAATTTAGAATCTAAAATTTAGAATTTAAAATGTTACAGCCAAAAAGATCAAAGCACAGGAAAGCGCAGAAAGGTCGTATGAAAGGTGATGCTAAAAGAGGAGCTACAATTTCCTTTGGAAGTTTCGGTTTAAAAGCACTGGGTTCAGTTTGGTTAACAAATCGCCAGATAGAATCTGCCCGTCAGGCTTTAACCCGTCATATGAAACGTGAAGGTAATGTTTGGATAAGAATATTTCCTGATAAACCTATTACTAAAAAACCTGCGGAAGTAAGGATGGGTAAAGGTAAAGGTAACCCTGAGTATTGGGCAGCAGTAGTTCAGCCCGGAAGAATTTTATTTGAAGCTGATGGTGTGCCAATGCAAACAGCTAAAGAAGCATTTGAACTGGCTGCGCAAAAATTACCTATACAAACAAAGTTTGTGGTACGCAGAGATTACGAAGATCAAACTGTCAAATTGAAATAAGATGTCAAAGAAAATAGATTTTTTAAGAAGTGTAAAAGAAATGAACGAAGCTGATCTTAAAGCAAGGATCCAGGAAGATGAATTGCGTTTGAAAAAATTAACTTTTGCTCATGCAGTTTCTCCACTGGAAAATCCAATGACCATTCGTGGAGTAAGACAAGACCTGGCTCGTTTAAAAACTGAATTAAAGAATAAACAATCACAAGCTAAAGAGAGTGTTTCTAAAGAAACCACTGAAAGCTAAAACATAATACAATGGCTGAAAGAAATTTGCGTAAAGTAAGGGTGGGTATTGTTTCCAGCAACAAGATGGATAAAACCATTACTGTTAAAGTGGAAAGAAAAGTAAAGCATCCTCTCTATGGTAAGTTCATAAAAAAAACTACGGGTTTTCATGCACACGACGAAAAAAACGAGTGCAGCATTGGAGATTTGGTAAAAATTATGGAAGCAAGGCCAATGAGCAAAACCAAGCGTTGGAGATTAGTAGAAGTTGTTGAAAAAGTGAAATAAATAAACAAGCTACGAGCTGCGAGCCATGAAGCTTTAAGCCGTTGACTTGAAAAGTAAATTGTTTTAATTGCTCATAGCTAAAAGCTAAGAGCTCAAAGCTTAAAGAAAATGATTCAGCAAGAAAGCAGGCTAAATGTAGCTGATAATAGTGGTGCAAAAGAGGTGTTGTGTATCCGGGTTTTGGGTAACTCCGGACAGGATTATGCACACGTTGGCGACAAGATAGTAGTTACAGTGAAAGATGCATTACCAGCCGGCGGAATAAAAAAAGGAACAGTTAGCAAAGCTGTAATTGTAAGAACAAAAAATAAGTTACGTCGTAAAGATGGTTCATACATCCGGTTCGATGATAACGCTGTAGTTCTGTTAAGTGCTACTGATGAACCAAGAGGAACAAGGATCTTTGGACCGGTAGCCAGGGAGTTGAGAGATAAGGGTTATATGAAGATTATTTCCCTTGCCCCTGAAGTTTTATAATGTATCTTTGCACCCCGAAAAAAAGGTGCTTTTAATAAGTAGAAAACAAGACAAAATATTTGTCAAAAATGAAGACAAGATTTAAACCAAAGTTCCATATAAAAAAAGGCGATTCAGTAGTGGTAATTGCAGGTGATGATAAAGATCTGAAGAAGCCAAGAAAAGTATTGGAAGTTATCACAGATACTGAAAAGAATAAGCATCGTGTTTTAGTAGAAGGCGTTAACATCGTTACCAAACACACTAAGCCTTCTGCACAAAATACTAAGGGTGGAATTATAAAGAAAGAAGCTCCTGTTGCTATCTCAAATGTGATGATATGGGATGTAAAAGCAGGTGCGCCAACAAAAGTTAAGCGTAGTCGTGAAAATGGAAAATTAGTAAGAACAGCAAAAAATTCAGGGGAGGTAATTAAATAATGGCAACAGAAAAATATACTCCAAGATTAGCAGAGAAGTACAAAAAAGAAGTTGTACCTGCTTTGATGAAAAAGTTTTCTTATAAAACTGTAATGCAGGCGCCAAGGCTTACAAAAATTTGTTTAAACCGTGGTGTAAATGGTGCAGTTGCTGATAAAAAATTAATTGATATTTCTATTGATGAGCTGGCAATGATTACAGGACAGAAGGCAGTGGCAACAATGTCTAAAAAAGACGTATCAAATTTTAAGCTTCGTAAGGATATGCCAATTGGGGTAAAAGTTACTTTGCGTGGTGTAAATATGTATGAATTTTTAGATCGCCTGGTTTCTGTTTCATTACCTCGTGTTCGTGATTTTAAAGGAATCAGTGATAAATCATTTGATGGTCGCGGTAATTATACATTAGGTGTTACAGAGCAAATTATTTTTCCTGAGATAGATATTGATAAAGTGAATAAGATAACAGGAATGGATATCACTTTTGTAACAACAGCAAATACAAACGAAGAAGCATTTGAATTGTTGAAAGAACTTGGAATGCCTTTTAAAAACATTAAAAAATAAACCCTTAATCCCTCTCCACTTGTGGAGAGGGATTAAGGGTGAGGTAAATAACTTATGGCTAAAGAATCAGTAAAAGCAAGACAAAGAAAGCGTGTAAAAATAGTGGCTAAGTATGCAGAAAAGCGTAAGGCATTAAAAGATGCCGGCGATTACAAAGCGCTTGATCTGCTTCCAAAAAACGCATCTCCTGTTCGCTTAAAAAACCGTTGTCAGCTTACCGGCAGACCACGTGGATATTTAAGGCATTTTGGTATATCAAGAAATATGTTTCGTGATATGGCTTTACAGGGAAAAATACCAGGTGTTAGAAAAGCAAGCTGGTAAAAAGTTTAAACGTTTAATGGTTTAAAACGTTTAACGTTAAACGACTTAAACGTTAAACGAATCAAATTAAAAAAAATAAAAGATTTAATAATGGTTACGGATCCGATAGCAGATTATTTAACAAGAATTAGAAACGCACAAATGGCTAACCACAGGATAGTTGAAATTTCTGCGAGCAATTTAAAAAAGCGTTTAACTGAAATATTGTACGATAAGGGCTATATTTTAAAATACAAATTTGAAGATGACAACAAACAAGGTGTTATCAAGATAGCTTTAAAATATGATCCATCTACCAAACTGCCTGCTATTCATAGTTTGGAAAGAATTAGCCGTCCGGGTTTGCGTACATATGCAAAGCCTGATGAGTTTAAACGTGTGAAGAATGGTTTGGGTATTGCGATAGTTTCTACATCAAAAGGTGTAATGACTGATAAAGAAGCAAAAGTGCAGAATGTTGGTGGCGAAGTATTATGTAATATTTATTAATACATAGTCTGACGGTCTCCGTCTGACCATAGCAATAAAAATTAATTATGTCTAGAATTGGAAAAAATCCTGTAACAATAACAAATGGTGTTAATGTTACTGTTAGTCTGGAGAATGTAGTAACGGTTAAAGGTCCTAAAGGTGAATTGAAGCAGAGCATTGATAGAGATATCAAAGTAGAAGTGAAAGATGGTAAAGTGGAATTTGTAAGACCTACTGATCAAATTCGTCATCGTGCAATGCATGGTTTGTATCGCTCTTTGGTAAATAATATGGTTAAAGGAGTTACTGAAGGGTACAGCAAAAAACTTGAGTTAGTAGGTGTGGGTTTTAAAGCAGCTAACCAGGGAAACCTTTTAGATCTTGCTTTGGGTTATTCTCACAATATTATTTTCGAGATACCTAAAGAATTAAAAGTAACAACATCACAGGAGAAAGGACAAAATCCTATGATCACTTTAGAGAGTATTGATAAACAATTGTTGGGTCAGGTGGCAGCAAAGATCAGGAGTTTACGTAAGCCAGAACCATACAAAGGTAAAGGTGTGAAATTTGCAGGTGAGGTGTTGCGTAGAAAAGCTGGTAAGGCTGCAGGTAAATAGTAGCTCCTTCTAAGTCTCCCCGCCAGTTGGTGGGGAGACTTGCTAACGCACAATGCTGAATTTGCTGAGTGAGGCTAAAAAATACAAGTGAATGACACAACGATGTTGAATAAAGATTTAAAAGATTAGAACAAAAATATTTTCCGCAAAATCGGAGAAGCAAATAGAAAACAATGAATTCAAAAGTTAGTGCAAGAAAAAAGATAAGATACCGCATCCGCAAAAAAATAAGCGGAAGCGGAAGCAAGCCTAGGTTAAGCGTTTTTAGAAGCAATACAGAAATTTATGTGCAGCTGATAAATGATGAGAACGGAACCACAATTGCAGCAGCTTCATCAAGAGAAAAAGATATTGCAGCGCAAAAAGTAAATAAGGTTGAAAAAAGCAAACTCGTTGGCGTAGCAGTAGCAAGAAAAGCAAGTGAGTTAGGTATTAAAGATGTTGTGTTTGATCGTGGTGGTTATCTGTATCATGGTCGTGTTAAAGCAGTTGCTGATGGTGCAAGAGAAGGTGGATTACAATTCTAATTAGAAAATTAATTTTAATAAATGGCAAATATATCAAGAATTAAAGGCGGAGACCTGGAGCTGAAAGAGAAAGTGGTTTCTATAAACCGTGTTGTAAAAACAACAAAAGGCGGTCGTGCATTCAGTTTCTCTGCATTAGTTGTAGTAGGCGATGGTAATGGTGTTGTGGGTCAGGGTTTGGGTAAAGCTAAAGAAGTACAGGAAGCAATTCTTAAAGGTATTGATGATGCAAAAAAGAATTTGATAAGAGTACCTGTAATGCATGGTACTATTCCTCATGAGCAATGGAGCAAAGAAGGCGCTGCAAAGGTTTTGATAAAGCCCGCTGCACATGGTACAGGTGTTATTGCAGGAGGCAGCATGCGTGCGGTTCTGGAAGCGGCGGGTATTACTGATGTGCTTGCAAAATCGCTTGGCTCTGCTAATCCTCATAACGTGGTAAAAGCAACAGTAAAAGCTTTGGCAACTTTGCGTGAACCAATAAATGTTGCTAAAACAAGAAACATTTCTTTGAAGAAAGTATTTAATGGATAATAAAATCAGTCAATAAGTCATTAAAAAATAGTAATGATAATGACAAATGACCAATGACCCAATGACTTAAAAAATGGCACGAATTAAAATAACACAAACAAAAAGCGGCATCGATCGTTCAGAGAGGCAGAAATTAACTTTGCAGGCTTTGGGATTAAACAGGTTAAATGCCACTAAAGAAGTTGAAGCCACTCCGCAAATTTTAGGAATGGTGAAGAAAGTAAGCCATCTTATAAAAGTTGAAGAAGCCTAAAGTCATTAAGTCAATAGTCATTAAGTCAATATAAATGACTCGATGACTCAATGACCCAATGACAGAAAAAATTATTTATATAGTAGCGAGGGGTGATACCCCGTTAAGTTCAAAATCAAAATATAAAAATGCAACTACACAATTTAAAACCTGCAATAGGTTCAACTCACAAAGAAAAACGTATTGGACGTGGTGAGGCTTCCGGTAAAGGAGGAACATCTACAAAAGGTAATAAGGGCGGACAAAGCCGTGCCGGTTACAAAATTAAAATGGCTCACGAAGGTGGCCAGATGCCCATCCAGCGCAGGGTTCCAAAGCGTGGATTTAAAAATATCAATCGCATAGAATATAAAGTTTTCAATCTTGGTCAGATAGATCAGCTGATAGAAAAATATGGCTTTAAAGAATTTACTTTAGAAAATCTTTATATCAATAATCTTATCAGCCAAACAGACAGAGTAAAGATATTAGGCAATGGAGTGTTGAAAGCAACCATTCCTTTTAAAGTAAACGCTATCAGCGAAAAAGCAAAAGGCGCCATTGAAGCAGCTGGGGGCTTGGTAGAAATAGTAAAATAAATCAGCGATATTTACTCACGCATTTAAGAGGCAAACAATTAAATCGTTTTAATTAGGTGAAGAAATTAATAAAGACATTAAAGAACATCTGGAACATTGAGGAACTACGCGGTAAGATTATTACAACCTTGTTGCTGTTATTTATTTTCCGTCTTGGCAATCATATTGTCCTTCCGGGAATTGATCCTAATAAGCTTACCAATTTGGCCAACAGCACCAAGAGTGGGATGCTTGGCTTATTGGATGCGTTTGTTGGTGGCGGTTTTTCAAAGGCGTCCATTCTTGCATTAGGTATTATGCCTTATATATCTGCATCTATTTTTATGCAGTTGATGACGATACTTGTTCCTCAAATTCAAAAAATTCAAAAAGAAGGTGATAGCGGCAGAAAGAAGATAAATCAATGGACACGTTATCTCACCGTAATTGTTACAGCATTTCAGGGAGCAGCATATATTGGTTTCTTAACAAGCTCAAACAGAGAAGCATTGTTGCCGGCATATGCTTCTTTCTTCTGGGTTTCAACAGTAATTATTTTAACTAGCGGTACCTTGTTTGTAATGTGGCTTGGTGAAAAAATAACTGATAAAGGTTTAGGTAATGGTACTTCCATAATTATTATGATTGGTATTTTGGCAAGACTGCCTGAATCATTTATGCAGGAATTTGCCGCAAAGCAAACCCGTGGTGGTGGTGGATTATTAATATTCATGGTGGAAATAGCAATTCTTATTGCGATCATTTTAGGATTGATAGTTTTGGTGCAGGGTGTAAGAAAGATTCCCGTGAATTATGCAAAACAAATTGTTGGTAACAGGCAGTTTGGCGGTGCAAGACAATTCCTTCCATTGAAGGTGAATGCAGCCGGTGTTATGCCTATCATCTTTGCACAGGCAATTATGTTTTTGCCAACCATCTTTGCAGGCTTTCAAACTTCAGGCAAAAGCTGGGCATTGTATTTTACTGATCACACTAATTTCATTTACATGATGATCTATGCCGTGATGGTAATTGGTTTCACGTTTTTATACACAGCATTAATTTTTAATCCAAAGCAAATGGGTGATGATCTTAAACGCAGTAATGGATTTATTCCCGGAGTAAAACCAGGACAACCAACGGCAGATTATATCGGGACCATAATGGATAGGATAACTTTACCCGGTGCCGTATTGCTTGCCATTGTAGGTATATTACCGGGAATTGCACAACTATTTGGAGTTACACAAGGCTTTGCAACTTTTTATGGAGGTACATCTTTATTGATCATGGTAGGTGTTGTGTTAGATACATTGCAGCAAATAGAAACACAATTACTGATGCGTCAATACGATGGATTAATGAGCAGCGGAAGGATACAGGGAAGACAAACAACAGTTGCTCCCGGCGTTACAGGAATGTAAAACTTTGTCTGACTGTCTCCGTCTGACAATTAATAATATTTGCCCTGACGAAAAACGTTGGGGCTTTTTTTAATAAAAAGTTTCAAAGCCTGCCTGGCGGCAGACAGGGTTTAAGATTTTTAAGAGGTTTAAGTTTATCATGTAACTTTTTAAACCCTATTAAACCTTTTAA